>JAZFTZ010000088.1:0-2351 GCA_036446955.1 Thermodesulfobacteriota bacterium | reverse complement strand
CGCCATTAGCCACTCGAAGCAAACTCCCTTCCCCGGCTGACTGGCGATGGGCAGATGTTTGGACCAGTGACCGCCGCAGTTGGCTACGGCGATTACCTCAGGGTGAATTCCTTCTGTTAGCCTTGCCCGGGCTTTTACTTTGTTTTTGGTATCTGCCGACTCTACCTCAACCCAGTCACCATCATTAATACCTTTCCCCAAAGCTATATCCTTGTTAATGGCAATATGGTATACAAAGGGATCCATTCTCGAAATCTCGTCCAGCCAGGGAATATTATAGGTGAAGGAGAAGGTTTGGAAGGGGACTCGATAATAGATGGCAAAAAGATCAAACTCAGATCTCTCTTCCAAATGTGACTGGCAGGGCTTCCAGTCGGGCAGGGGCTGAAAATCTGAAGTGTCAAACGCCTCGGTGATATCGAGTTCCTTCTTTATTTGCTCTATCTGCTGGCCGACCTCCTTAAAAAGCTCAAAATAAATAGGCACCCGGGCTTTAATAAAGGGCCTCCAGTAGACTTCCTCAGTCTTCTTGGGCCAGCTGAGAGGGCTATTTTTTTTAAACCACTCCAGACCGTGCTCGGGGCCAAAGGTTGATTTGTACTTACGGTCGACTATCTCCTCCCAGGTATACCCTCCTTTGGGGTCTAGAAGATATGGTTCGCGAAACTCAAAGAGAAGATTAATCATGGTATAGAAATCCGGCAGCATTCCCACCCTCTCAGCGATATCCAGCATCACCTCTTGGGCCGACCGACGCTGGTACAGGGGACCTATTACCGGTTGTCTCACCTGGTAGGTCCAGAAATCCAATGGGGGATGTGTGTTCATGGTAGCGGGCCATATGTCCTGTCTTTCCAGATAGCAGGCATCAGGCAACACGATATCGGCCAGCTCGGTGGATTCATCCAGATAGATGCTGCAAGAGACGGTAAAGATATCCTTGAAGGCCCTCTCCACTAAAAGTGGATTGGCCGACGTCATAAGATAATTGCTCCCCACCTGAAAGTGAAATTCCGGCCTATACGACATATGGAACCTCTCCGGTTCGGATAAAACCAAAGGAACCAGAGGGGAAGTAATACACGCGGTAGGAACCAGCTCCTGGAGACGGTACGATTGGGGCACCCGGGCCTCTGCCAGCGGATAAGGCCTGGTCGGAGACGACCAGGTGCCGGTTTCCAAAAACCCATCCAACCCGGCCTTGGGCGTGTAACAAGGGTGACCGGAGTCGGGGCAGCCTAACGAGCGGGAGTTTTGTCCCACCATACCACCGGGAACACCGCTCGCCCCCACAACTTCGCTCAGGAGTTCCAAGGCAATGCAGGTCAAGGCCGAATGCCGGTGCCCCTGGGGACCCTTAAAATAGCCCACACCCACCGGGCGGTAAGGCAACTCTTTCCCGTCGATAACTATGGTGCTCCCAATGCAGGCAGCCTCGCCAAACTCTTTAGCCAACCGCCGGATGGTTACTGCCGAAACGGTGGTAATATCAGCCGCCATCTCCGGGGTATATTGCTTCACGTGTTCTTTTATCAGAGCGAAAGCGGGGCGGGCAAGGGTTCCCTGAACATCATACTGCCCTTCCAGAGCGTAGTCTCTTGTTTCGGGGTCATCGTAAACCCTGGCTTCCTTATCTAGAGGATCCCAGATTAGGGGCTTGCCCGTCTCCTTATCCCTCACATAGTAACCGTCAGGTCCGATAAGATAGGGGCCATTGGTGTGGTGCTTTATGCTATCGACATCGCATATGCCCAGTTCATTTAATAGGACGTTAATCATAGCCAGGGCCAGGGCCGCATCGGTGCCCGGCCGTATGGGAATCCACTGGTCGGCCTTCTCCGCGGCCATTCCCATCCAGGGATCAATCACCACATGCCTCAACCCCCTCACCCTGGCCTCGGCCATCCGTTGGGCCATGGTAGTTACCGCATAATAAGCCCCGAAACCGGCCGGGGTGCCGAAATTGAGAAAATATTTCATGTGATCGGTATCCGGCTGCCTGGCCCAGGCTGCCTGAACCATCCCGCCAATCAAATGTTCGCCATTACCACAGTGAGGCCCAGCTCCAGATTCCCACCAGTTAGGAGTTCCAAAGGCAGAAGCAAAGGCCGAGCCCAGGCGTAAGGCATCCAGGGGAACAACACTGGTGGTCATCAAAAGCTTTCTGGGATCTTCCTTCAGGATTTTTTTCAGTTTTTCCGCAATAACGGTTAAGGCCTCTTCCCAGCTTATTTCCTTCCAGCCGGGGTCTATACCAATCCCCTTTTCCGGGTTGGTCCTTTTCAAAGGGACATTCACCCGGTTGGGGTCGTAAAGCAGCATAATTCCCGAAAGGCCCCGGGGGCAGAGGC
>JAZFTZ010000087.1:0-6449 GCA_036446955.1 Thermodesulfobacteriota bacterium | reverse complement strand
CCCTGTTAAAGGGTTTCCCCCAAGCTCTTGCCTCTCCAGTGGTTCACAGCCCCGTCCCCCGGGAAAAACTTTTAGCTGAGGCATTTTTTTCTTGACAGCGCCAGTGCTGGTCTGATAAAAATCGAATTGAAAATGATTTCCAAATTCGCTTTAATCCCTATCGACAAGGAGGTTGGTCTATGACAGCGCTCGGAAAATATCTGAGTAGAGGTTTTTCGTTGACCTGGCTTATTATTACTGCCCTGCTCCTCTGGCAAGGAGTGGCCCTGGCGGAGAAAAACCTGGTGGTTTATTCAGGGCGAAAAGAGAAGGCCATTCGCCCGGTTATCCAGGCGTTCGAACGAAACAGCGGCATTAAGGTTCGGCTAAAAGTGGGAAAAACTTCCGGCTTGGCTAATGAGCTACTGCAGGAAAGGAATAACCCTCGGGCAGATATCTTCATCTCTACCGTAGCCGGGGTTACGGAGATATTGGCCGGGAGAGGAGTCCTTACTCCCTATGTTTCTCCAAATGCCTCAGCCGTGCCTGATGAGTATAAAAGCAAGCCGGGGTTCTGGACGGGCATCTCGGGACGGGCCCGGGTTATCATCTACAACAAGAAACTGGTAAACAAGGAGGAGGCACCCAAATCGGTCTTCGATCTCACCGCGCCCAAGTGGAAGAAGCGAATAGCTATTGCCGGAACAAGGGAGAGGACTACCCTGGCCTGGGTTTCCTCGCTGGTCGCCACCAAGGGCAGGCGATTCACCAAGGAATTCATCCGAGGCCTGGTGGCCAATGAGATAACCATCTTGCCTGACAACACCAATGTATGGCGGGGAGTGGGCAAGGGTGAGTTTGCCCTGGGACTCACCAACTCTCCCAATTACCACCTGGCCCGGGCGGCAGGTTACCAGGTGGAGGTGGTCTATCCCGACCAGGACTCCGGGATGATCGGCACCCTAGTCAACCCTAATGTGGTAGCCATTGTCAAGGGTGGTAAGAATTTTGAAGCCGCCAAAAGATTCGTGGATTTCATATTGAGCCGGAAGGCGCAGAGGCTTTTGGTAGAGCAGGCTTATGAAATGCCGCTGCTGCCTGGAGCCGCCTCCGGACAGGTAAGGGCACTGGGTGATCTCCGGCAAACCAAGGTGGCCCAGGAACGGCTGGCTCAATTGGCAGAGGTTAGCCTGGCGCTTTTGGCGGAGACGAGCTCAAATTGGTGAGATTAAGAACCGCTCTGGCCAGCTACAGGGAGAATTTTCGCGTGGCCAGCCGGCAATCGCCGCTAGTCCTTCTCCTTCTCGGCTTGTCCCTGGCGGTGATCTTACCTCTGGCAAGCTTGGCTCTTTGGGCCTTTCGCCAGGAGGCCGTCCAGTTATTATCATTTTTCAATATCGAGCTTCTCGAGCTGGCTGCTCGCACCCTGCTTTTGGCCGGACTGGCCACACTGTGGGCAGCAGCCTTGGCATTGCCTCTTGCCTGGTTGGTGGTTCGGACCGATTTACCTGGCCGAAGCTGGTGGCGCTGGTTAGCTGCTTTGCCTTTAGCCATACCCTCTTACGTCGGCGCGCTGACTTACATCACTCTTTTGGAGCCCACCGGCCCGGTAAACCGTTTTCTGGGCTGGTTGACCGGGCAGGGGCCGTTAGTCAATATCTATGGATTCTGGGGCGGGGTGTTCGTGTTGGGCCTGTTTACCTATCCCATCCTGTTTGTCTTAGTGGCCGCTTCGCTTGAGGTTACTAATCCCGCCTATGAGGAAGCGGCTCGCTCTTTGGGCAAGGGGCCAAGGGGCGTGCTATGGTCGGTTAGCTTGCCTTTAGTGAAGCCCAGTATCACTGCCGGGGCGCTTTTAGTTTTCCTGTACAGCGCCTCTGACTTCGGCTCCCTCTCGCTACTTAGGGTGCGGGTGCTTACCACCGAGATCTTCCATCAGCTGAACACCCGTTTCGACCTGGGGACGGCTGCACTCCTGGCATTGGTCTTGGTGGCTATTACCGGACTGGTATTGTTCGGACAGCGCAAGGCTTTGGGCGCGCGCTATTTCACTCAAATCTCCACCGCCTCCCGGCCAGCGCCCCGGGCAATGCTTGGCCGGTGGCGTCTTCCAGCTACCGGTTTAGTGATAATAATAATGCTCTTGGCGCTGATCCTTCCGGTAATGGTTTTAGTTTCCGAAATACCAGGCTGGGATAGTTTCTGGCAGTCCCTTGCCGGTCAAGGTAGATACACACTCAACAGCCTGGGAGCTTCGGCTGGCGCGGCCAGCCTGGGCCTGATTTTGGGCTTCCTGATTGCCTACGCGGCTCAAAGGAAACGGATGATCTGGGGAAAGGGATTATATTCTATCACCCAACTGGGATATGCTATTCCGGGAACAGTGCTGGGACTGGGGATGATTCTGTTTTATAATAATTACCTGCCCTGGATTTACAGTACCTGGTTTATGGTGGTGATAGGTTACTTGGTGCGTTTCTCCCCCCAGACCATGCAGGCATCTCGCTCCTCCTTGGAGGCCATTCATCCCCATTTGGAGGAGGTGGCTCGAAGCTTGGGCCTGGGCCCAGCAAGAGCGGTAGCGAAGGTAATAGTCCCTAACATAAGGGCGGGGCTTTTGGCGGGCTGGGCCTTGTTCTTTATCTCGGCCATGAAGGAGCTGGATGCAACCCTGCTTTTGAGACCGGCAGGTTTTGATACCCTGTCGGTGCGTATCTATGTGCACACGCTGGAGGCTGACTTCTCCTCAGCCGCAGTGGTGGCGCTGGTGCAGATAATTATCACCGCCATCCCTTTGTCCCTTTTGCTGAGAAGGAAAGAAAGGAGGATGCAGCTAGGTTGATGGGCAGAACGATAATCAACCTCGACAATGTAACCAAGACCTACCCAGGAGCGCTGGAGCCGGCGGTTGAAACCCTGTCGTTGTCGGTGGAGCGGGGGGGAATCACCTCTATTCTGGGACCCAGCGGCTGTGGAAAGACCACCAGTCTGAGGCTGATCGCCGGATTTGAAAAACCTGATAGTGGGACCATAACGATAAACGACAGGTTGGTGGCTGGCGGGAGCAATTGGGTTCCGGCCGAGAACCGAGGGGTGGGAATGGTTTTTCAAGACTATGCCCTCTTCCCCCATCTGACTATTCGGGAGAACGTGGCCTTCGGCCTAAGGAAGAACAGCAGCACCTCCCGGCGGCAAAAGGTCGATCGGGTGCTTGAAATTGTTGGACTGGCCCCCTTTGCCCGCCGTTATCCTTTCGAGCTGTCTGGTGGACAGCAGCAGCGGGCCGCGCTGGCCCGCGCCCTGGCTCCCAACCCGGTGGTGATCCTTTTAGATGAGCCCTTTAGCAATCTTGACCCGGATATTCGCGCCCAGCTAAGGGAAGAGGTGAAAAGAATCCTATTGGATACTTCCTCCACCGCTATCTTGGTGACTCATGACCAGGAAGAGGCCTTCTCCATGGCCCAGCGGGTGGCTGTCCTTCATGAGGGAAGGTTAGAGCAGCTGGGTTCGGCTGAGGAGATTTACCATCAACCTCAGACCAGGTTCGTGGCCAAGTTCGTAGGCCAGACCGACTTCGTCTCGGGCTGGCTGACTGCCCAAGGGGTTAAGACCGAGCTGGGTTTTTTCTCTGATCTCCAGGTAGGCAAGTGTGGTTCTCCCGGCGAGGAGGTGGAGGTGATGATTCGCCCGGACGACGTCCATATAACGCCTGATCAGGATAGCAACGGGATCATCCTTCGGCGGGAGTTTAAGGGTTCCGAGAACCTCTATACGGTCAGGTTGGATTCCGGCCAGCTACTCACTTCATCGCAGCCTTCCACCCTTATTCTTAACACCGGAACCCGGGTGAAGACCTGGGCCCAACCGGTCCATGTGGTGGTATTCAGGAGAAAAGAGGAGGCCCAGTGCGATATTATAGGCCCGGCGCAAGCTTGATGCAGGGGGGCGGGACCACGATTCTCTTGTGGGGAAAACCCTTTACAAAGGGTTTTCCCCACAAGAGGGGCCCACGGCCCCATCCCCCGGAAGTGTCATCTAGGTCTGATAACAAGATAGCTTTTTGTCTTCGACAGGTTGACGGGCGCGATTGGTTGCCATAATATAAAATCTGAACCAGAGTCGGAGGAGGCTGTGGCCGCGGACGTACTTGCTTTCGGCACCTATTCCGATGACTTGGAGCTGGGTGTGGGCGGCATCCTTATCAAGTTGGTCCGGGATGGTCGCCGGGTGGCGGTGGTTGACCTAATGGGTGCAGGCCGTCAAGGCCTATCGGTCTCAATTCATGAATCCGGAGAGGCTGTTTAATTACTTGGAATTCATTAAAGGTCTGGCCAGAGGTTGGGGTATGTGGCCGGTTGCCGGTACGGGCAAGCCCTTTTGGCTGCCGGATCCTTAAGAATAGTGGATATATTTGCCCTTTTGCCCAAATAACCTTTCATAAGGGGTGTGGATTATGTCTTGGTACAGGGTAAAAATTTCTTTTGAACTTGAAGATAAGCATTTCTATCCCGGCGATTGCCTGTATCTCCCTGACAGTCAGGCGGCCGATCTGGCTGACTACCTGGTCGAGACGGAGGCTAAAACCGAATTCAGTTTTTCGCCAGGCAGGGTAAAGAGAATTAAGAAGATGGATTTCTGGTGGAAAAGGCTGTTCAGTTGATAATAGCTGAGAATAAAAGATAAATCTTGCCAACAAACTTCGTTTTATGTTAAAAACAGAGAGTATCGGATTTCACGCGTAAAGGAGGAGTTAGCATGGCATATATCATCACCGACGAGTGCACCAGTTGCGACATCTGTCTGCCTGAGTGCCCAAACGATGCAATAACCGAGGGAGAGGAGATCTACGTTATCGATCCCGACCTCTGCACCGAATGCGTCGGTTTTTATGACGAGCCCAAATGCGCCGAGGTCTGCCCGGTTGGTTGTTGCATCCCTGATCCCAACCATAAGGAAACTCAAGAGGAGCTTTTGGCCAAGAAGGAACGCATTCAGCAGTCTCAGGCTTGATTCCGGCCGGAGACTTCCGCCCAATTGGGCCTTGCCTGAATTCCTAAGTTAGAGTTAGTCGAAGGACAGCTAGCTTACCCGGTAAGCCTAAGAGGTAAATCAGAGGCTATTGAGGCCGAGGTGTTGTCTCTTGTTGATGACGAGGTCGCCAAGACTAAGATATGCCTATTGGCCAAGCCGGGGGTAGTGCGTGACTCCTGTTACCTATATCTATCCGAGCTGGGCCATCGGGTCGGCGCGCTTGCAGATTTAGCGAGCGCGGCTCAATGGATAAGGGAAGAAGGGGGCCAGGTCTTGATCATAGATCTGGACCCTTTTGATTTGGAAGGCCCCTTCCCGGTTAAAGAATTCTTGCTCTTAGACCCTGATCTGATCATGGTTGCTTTGGTTGATTATCAAGCCCCGGGAGGAGGAGTCCAGGCGATGAAGGCCGGTGCCTATTGCTGGTTGACGAAACCGCTGGATATGGAAGAGCTGGATATTGTAATTTCTCGGGGGCTTGAAACTCGTCGTTTGCAAAGGGAACATCGGCTTCTGGCAAGAGATTCAAGCAGCCGCTGGGGAAAATTGGTCAGGCACACCAAGGCCATGAATAGCCTAGCTCGGCTGCTGACCAAGATCGTTAAGAAAAGTCAAGCATCCATCATTTTCGCCGGGGAGCCGGGAACGGGGAAGGAATTCTTGGGCCGCTGGGCCCACAGCAGGTCAAACTTCTCTACCGGCCCTTTGGTGAGTATCCCCTGTGGTCACTTGAAACTGGAGTCCTTCTTAACTCAACCTGGCCTGCCAGACCGGCAGAAATTGGGCGAATTCGCTCACCCCGGCACCTTTCTGTTCAAGTCAGTAGAAAGATTGGCGCCGGCATTACAGAATCAACTTTGCGGCTTTCTGGCTTTAAGAGAGAGGCAAGGGAAACCGCCTCGCATAATGGCCACCACCAGCGCAGACCTGGAGGAATTGGTCAGCCGGCGGAGATTCAGTCGGGAACTGCTTCATCGGATAAATACCTTTACAGTAAAGGTTCCCCCTTTGCGCGGCCGCAGGGGGGACATTCTTCTTTTGGCCCAACTCTTTCTAAGAAGCTTCTCTACTCAGGCTGACCGGCGGCTGAAAAGAATAGCCCCGGATGCGCAACTGCTGCTTGAAAAATATCCCTGGCCCGGCAATATCTCCGAGCTAAAAAGGGTGGTGGAGCGGGCTGCGCTTCTGGCAAAGGCTAACACCATAACCGCCGCTGAGCTTGATACCAGTCTGCAAGCTAACCCAGGAAATCCCCAATGAGATTGGACAAGGGTGCTGTCCCCGTTAAAAGTAAAAGAGGCATCTCCAGATAACTGGCCAAGCCAATCGCTAAAAAGAGGGCACTGAAAAATTGGGGCTTGGATACAGGTTGGGACGGCCGTCCTTATCTTAATCCTTATCTTAAACAGATCTGGGGGAAGCCGCCGGGCTTCCCCCAG
>JAZFTZ010000086.1:0-2979 GCA_036446955.1 Thermodesulfobacteriota bacterium | reverse complement strand
AGCTAGAACCTTCTCAGGGGGGCCGCGCGGGGTGTAACCTATGTCTCATAAGAACATAGGGAGCCGAATAGTTTGTCTTGACGAAGAGGAAGGGAAGGAGTACACGGGGGTGATGAAGGCGGTGGAAAACATCAGGGAGTTTCTTTGGTTCAATGTGGAATAGTGTCTGAAAACAAGGCCCCGGCGGTGAATAAGTTATTCATCAACCAATTCCTTCTCGGCCGTTAATGTTTCTCCTTAGGCCTTAGAAAGGCGGTTAATGCCATGCCTGATGTGGTGGTAGGTGCTGACTATGCCGCCGCGCTGGCCGCAGCCCATGGCGGCGGGGCTATTCTAATCGAAAAGACTGATATGGTTGGGAGGGCTGGTCCTGCTTACCGGCGTGATGGACAGTAATGGGGGGCTGACAGCCAAGCTGGAGGCCAAGGCCATGGGCGGGGGAGACTTGTTTGCCGCCTGCGAGGAGGTGACCCTCTATGAGATGAGTTCTATACCGGAGCTTGGACGTGAAAACGTTAGGTTTTTCAACGTGCTGGTTGTAGAAGCGGCGGTGATTTCATTGCCTACACCAAGGAACAGCTGGCGGCTGATACCGGGCTGCGATACGGTTTTTCCGGCAGGCCTTATTTTACCCGCATGAAGCAAAAGGGCCTTTACCTGACCGAGCCGGGCAAGGTAAAAGAGAGAATAGAGAAGGCGGGATTGGCTGAGCTATTCAGCCGAAAGATTATTAAATCTTGACAAGGTGGGAAGCGATAAAACGCACCACCAGTAGCCCCTGGTTTAGTTGTTGGAGGAAAGGATAAAAAAATGAGTTTGGCTGAAATGGAGACCCTGGATTGCGATCTATTGGTGGTGGGAGCGGGCTGTGCCGGTTGCTGGGCGGCTATCAGAGCGGCTGAATTGGGTGCCCGGGTGATACTGGCAGAGAAGGGCACGGTGGCTCGAAGCGGCACCACTCTATACTGTCACGACATGCTGGCTCCAGCCAAAGAGGAGGAGGTGGAGGAGTGGTTGCCGGAGATAGTCGAGCACGCTGAATATATGAGCGACCAGCGATTCGCCGAGATCCTTGTCAGGGAGCAGGGGGAGCGGGTTAAGGATATGTTGGCTCTTGGTGTCCCCTTTGAGATGGATAAGGAGGGTAAGCTCTTCCAGGACGTGGGCCGAGGGCATATAAAGAGCCGGGTGATCCTTTATGATGGCCGCAAATTGATGGAGATCTTGCGTTCTCAGGCCATAGCCCGAGGAGTTAGACTGGTGGAAAGGGTGGCTGTTTTTCATCTGCTCACCTCAGACGGCTGCCATCCCAGCGGCGGTCGAGTCATTGGAGCTATCGGACTTAACACCCGCACAGGCAAGGTAATCGTCTTTAGAGCCAAAGCGGTGATGTTAAGCACCGGCATGGTCAGCTCCAAAGTTCACTTTACCTTCGCCGACAACCTCACCGGGGACGGCCAGATGATGGCTCTCAGGGCCGGTGCGAAGCTTGCCGGCCTGGAGTTCGCTTGCAACTTCAAATTCATCTCCCCCCTTGGCAAGAGAGCGCACTCCGGCAGTGGCTTTATCCAGTTCCAGACCCTGGGAGCCTATATCGTCAATGCTAAAGGCGAGCGCTTCATGGAGCGCTACCTGCCTGCCCGCAAAGAGCGCCGGGCAACCAAGGTCCTGTTGGCCCAAGGGATGGTCAAGGAATTAATGGAGGGCAGAGGCCCGGTCTATTTCGATATGCGCCATTTCACCCCGGAGATGTGGGCCCGGGCAGGCCGGATAATCCCCACCACGGTAAGCAACTTGGAGAGTACTGGCTTCAACTATCAGAAAGACTTGGTGCGGGTTCATCCGCTGGTAATAGATTTCGGCACCAGTGGCAGTCATGGCATCTGCATTGACGAACAGGGACAGGCCAGCTTACCCGGTCTGCTGGCTGGCGGCGTTGCCGCGCAGTTTAAGGGATGCACCGAGTTCCTCTCCGGCGCGTACATTTCCTACTGTAGTGTATTCGGCTATCGGGCCGGAGAGCGGGCAAGCCAACTGGCTAAAGAATGGGGCCTCCAGGACCTGGCCAAGGACCAGGTGCAACAGCTGGCCCAGGAGATGCTGGCGCCGATTAATCGCCGGAACGGCTTGAGGCCGGAGGAGGTTTATCATAAGCTGGTTATCAAACTGGCTCGTCCTGAAATCGGCATAATCAAGAACCAGGCCAAGATTGAAGAGATGTTGGCCGAGGTGCGCAAGGTGGCTAAGGAGGATCTGCCCCGGGTTGGCGCCCAGGACGTACATCAATTGATCAAAGCTAACGAGGTGAGAAACTTCGTTGAATATCTGGAGCCGATATTCATGTGCTCGAAGGAAAGGACCGAGACCCGGCTGACCCACTATCGGCTCGATTATCCCTACCGGGATGATGAGAACTGGCTGAAATGGATTACCGTTAAGCGGGAGGAATCAGGGTTGAAACTGGGCTTTATGCCCGTGCCGATTGATACCAACCCGATCAAACCCAAGGAACGAAAAAGGCTGAGTCCTCCTATCCAATTCTCTTCCATCTAGCTAGTTTCTTTTGCAACAAGAAGGTTTAGGGGGCACCCTTTAAAAAGGGTGTCCCCCTAAGACCCCCTCCTAAACTTTTTGAGCTAGTCCTGGATGGGCGCCCTAGCGCCTATATAGGCAACCGGGCTGGTCAAGGCTATCCTTGACCAGGGATTTAGAATCTTATTGATAGATGGATCAAAGAGCGTAAAATATCATCAGGTGAAGGTATAAACCTAACCTACCCGGCTTATGGAAAGGTGACGGCCGCGATGGCAATTTGTTCATCCAATTATGCATATGCGAACCCAACAGTCTGTATAGGAACTATAAGGCAAAATTATCGCTTGCAATCATCCAGTGTAGCAGGAGATTTGCTATGAACATAAAACGATATCTTCCAGTCAAAGCGTATCCTCGTTTCTTGAGGCGGGCTTTTGAGTCAAG
>JAZFTZ010000085.1:0-7242 GCA_036446955.1 Thermodesulfobacteriota bacterium | reverse complement strand
TCCAATATTGGGATAAGATTTACATAGCCCTATTTCACACCACTTACAAATATCCAGATAATTTTTTACGATAATTATACTTGCTAAGTATAGGAAATTACACGATTCTCAAAAAAGTCCGAACTATGCGTCAGGTCTTCTTACGCTCAGATAACAGCAAGTGGGCAAGAGTTTTGAGGTGAGACTTTTTATAAACCTTATAACCGGGGACGGCGGCGTATTTGTTGAACCAGCTTCTCCGTTTCAGGAAGGGGGCTGACATCTAATTCCCGGCTGAGGCCTTCCCGACAGATTTTGTACTGGCGCAGGGCTTCATCCCGTCGGCCAAGCGCCCAGAGACAGCGAATGAGCTCTCGATGAAATTCCTCTCGCAATGGGTCTATGCGCAAGGCAAGGCGAAGATAAGTGGCTCCCTCCTCCCAGTTACCTGCCTTCACACATAGCGCATTAAGCCTCTTGGTTGTATCAAAATAGATTTCCCGCAGGTCTTCCCTCTTTGCCCAGCACCAGTCAGCAAAGAGCTCCTCCTCCAGAAAATCGCCCCGGTACAGCAGCACCGCTGATTTGTAAGCCGAGACAGCTACCTCGCTGTTCGCCCTTGATTCCATCTTTTTGGCGATAGCTACATAGGCTTTAAACTCCACCGTGTCGATACGGCAGGAGGCCTTGGTGTTGAACCAGTAACGGTCACCATCGTTTTGGATAAAGGTCCATTTCCTGCCCTGCCCCGGTGGTTCCACCACACGGCGAAGCGCGTGAACCACCACATTGAACCGACCCGCGCCCGCCTTGGGGGAGGTCTCAGGCCACAAAAGCTCGATCAACGTCTCCTTGGAAAGGGGACGCCCCTCATAGGCAAGCAGGATTTTCAGCAGGTTCCATGCCTTGCGACGGGGGATCATTTCTGCAGTTATAATGGAACCCTGGCGATAAAGTTCAAATGAGCCAAAGCACCTGATCTCCAGGAAGGCCAGTGCAACCCCTTGTCCCTCATCATATGACAGCTTGACCAGTTCCGGCGGAGGAGGAAAACCTCGCTTAAGCGACAGGTCGATTTCGGTCTGAACCAACTGGCGTAACATCGCTCCGGTGCGCCGCGTTCCCTCGATATATTTCATGGCCTGCCCGGCCGTCTGAGCGACTTCCTCTGCCAGCTTCTCCAGCATGACCAAGTCTCGAGTAGGGGGTTCTGGGCCAGGCCTTCCGTAAGCTAGCTGAAGCAGACCTATTCTCTCCCCTTCGGTAGTCATCGGGATACAATAGGTAAGACTGCCCAGATGATGGTATTGACGGCAAGGCACTGGCCTCTTTGCGCGTGACCCTAGGTGGACGACGCTTCTTAACTCGACCAGCGCGGGGCAACTCTGGGCAGCTTTGACTTGTAAAGCCGGACAGATAGCCGCGGGAATCGAGCCTCGTCTTACCCGCCAGGCCAGACCTTTTCCTTGCCGGTGCAAAAAATTCATCACCCCTCCCTGGGCGTCTCCCAGGGAAGTGATACGCTTCAATATCTGGCTGAAAAGTTCACTTAAGTTCTCTGCCAGCTCGTCACCTCGGCCCACCAAATCAACACTCACCAGCTCCTTCAGCTGGTTTAGACCGGCTTGTACCCTCAAGCTGAGGGGAATACTTGCCCAAGAAATCAGAGTTAGCACCCGGGCCAAGTCAACCCGAGAATCTCGAAACGCGACATTGACCGATCCCATAATGCCGTAAGGCGCGCTAAGGGGGAAACAGAGATATGAGTGAAACCCCTTCTCCTTGACCCGGGTGCGCAAATAACGGTTATCTTCAGGCAAAGCCCTGGTGAGGATTGGCTCCTGGGAGGCCAGTAATATACCCGGAAATCCCTCCCCCGGCCTAAATCGAGTCATTTGGAAGAAGGCATTCTTGAACGGGCCGCAAAAATGGCTCAAAACCATGCCCTGGCCTGCAACCTCCCGCAGGAATAGCTCTACCGCATCTGCCTGGCAAGCCTCGCGAATGATGCCAAGACTCGATTCCAGGCTTTCTCTAAGAGAGGCCCGGGAAAGGGGGGAGAGCAAGCTGACTACTCCGCAAAGGTCTTGGGCAACCTCGGCAAACGGGGTGGGAGAAACCAAAGAGGCCTTCCCCACCGTTTCTATCCCCGCAAAGCGGCTAAGCTCCTTCTCATAGAGCCTGACGAACGCGCCGCTCAGTGGGGAGGGGAAGGCGGTCAGCTCACAACGCAGCCGCTTATCTGCTACCCCTTCGCGCTGGACAACTAAAGTGGACCCTGCAAAAAACCGGCCCTGCTCAAGCGCTCTCAAGCCTGGACAGCGGGGGCCGCACAAAGGGCGGCCGAAGGCATCCCGACCCTGAACCAGCTCGTAACAAGGGCAACCCAGGGCATCTTCACTGGATATACCTATAAGTCCGGCCAGCTCCTCGCTCCACTGAACGATTCGCTGAGCCTGGTCGATGACGAAAATATCCCCTAGCCTCTGCGTCTTCACCTCAACTGGTCCGGCTTTTTTCATCCTTTTCCTGAAAGCAGAATATCTAACATCTTACCTGGTTATTCTTTGCCCTGTCAATGCTTGTACTCGTTCAGGCTATCTTGTTATGGGACATGGGTGACACTTTGTGGTAGGAGAGAGGTTTAATGATAGCCAGCCCTGAAAGGAGGTCACCCATGTCCCCTAGTTATCTTACTCCGCAAGACCTTCTAAAAATGGCACAGCCGCTTTCAGAAAGCCCGAGGTGCAACTCCCTTTGGGACCGTTCCCGAAGACCCTAGCGCTCGCCCCGACGCGTTAACAAGGGAATGGCCAAGCGAATCATAGGGCTTCGTAAAAAGACCCGTCTGGGGGCCCTGAGAATCTGGAGCCTGCTTAGCCGCCAGCCGGGTCTTAAACGGGTCCCCAGCCCCTCCGGCATCTACCGGGTGCTTAAAAGGGCCGGCTTGATAAGGAGACATAAGAGAAAACCCAAAATAACCACCGCCGCTTCATCGTCCCCAGGCCCGGAGACCTGCTCCAGGTGAACGTCAAATACCTCCCCTAGCTGGTGGAGGGCAGAAGGCTCTACCAATACACCAGCATCGACTGCCACACCAGGCTTCGGCTGAGCCAGCTCCATGAGGAGCTGGCCTTTGGCCGCTGGCTCTTCCACTACAACCATACCCGACCCCACATGGCCCTTAACGGCAAAACCCCCATCCAAACCCTAACAGCCTTCCCCGAATACCAAAACCTAAAGAGGATTAAACCATGAAAGTGTTACCTATGTTTGATAATAGGACAGCTTATTTCCACATTTCTCTTGACAAGATGATTATTTACCAGGATAATAAAATGTCTGAGAATTCAGTAAATTAAGGAAGTTAGCCAATGTATGCGGTTGTGAAAACTGGTGGTAAACAGTATAAGGTCGCCCGAGGAAGTTTGTTCAAAGTGGAGAAGATACCCGGGCCGGTGGGAGGGACGATCACCCTAAGCGAGGTGCTCATGGTCAGCGACGACGGGGAGGTCAAACTGGGCCAACCCACCTTGTCGGGTGCGGCGGTGGACTGCGAGATAGTCGAGCAGGCCAGGGCGAAAAAAATTATCGTCTTTAAGATGAAACGGCGAAAGAGTTACCGAAAAAAGTTAGGGCATCGTCAGTCTCTTACCACCCTTAAAGTCAAGGATATAAAGCCGGGCTAATGATAAACAAGGGAGGTTTACTATGGCCCATAAAAAAGGAGCTGGTAGCTCCCGCAACGGTCGGGATTCACGCGGGCAGCGGCGAGGTGTAAAGGTCTTCGCGGGGACCCGGGTAAGTGCCGGTTCCATCTTGGTCAGGCAGCTGGGCACAAAGATACATCCCGGCCTGAATGTCGGCATGGGTAAAGACTATACTCTGTTTGCTAAGGTGGATGGGTTGGTGCGCTTCGAAGACAAGGCTCGTAACCGTAAGCAAGTGAGCGTCTACCTCCACTAGGCCATTGCTATCAGCTTGACACGTTGGCAAGGGGGAAAAAATGGTAAAGAAAGCCGTCGGGCTATTTTTTCTTACTTTGCTGACGACTCTAGTCGCGGGCGCACCCGGCTTCGGACAGAAACTTGCCACTATAAGGTGAGCGCCACCGGTCTTTTGGTGGATGCGCCTTTCTATATCGGCAAGGAGAAGGGCTATTTTAAGCAACAGGGAATAGAAGTCAAGTTGACCACCTTCAGGGCTTCGGCAAAGGCGATGGCCCCTCTGAGCACGGGAGAGCTGGATGTAGCTTCGGGAGGAATAAACGTAGGCCTGTTCAACTCTGTAGCTGGGAATTGGCCCATTGTGGTAGTGGCCAGCCGGCCCTATCTTATCCCCGGAAACGACGGCGATGGAATTATGGTGCGTGCCGACCTCATCGATAAGATCCACTGGAATTTCATGAACCCTAACGGGTACGTCAATCCTCGCAGCATCGAGGACCAGCAGAACTGGTATTTTGCTCACCGATTCATTGATAGTGAAGACACCGCTGAACAAGATCGTTGACCATAAATATGTAGATTGTGCCTTGAAAAAGCTAGGCAAGCTAGCGGTGCGGGTTCCCTGAGGGTTCGGAGGCGGCAAGGATTCCCCAGCATCCATAACAAGGCCGAAATTATTTTTGTTACTGTTGGCGGTGTTCGTCGGATTAAGGGGTTTACCTGGAAACAGCTCGGAGAGCTAAGGGTAAGCCCTTTTTTGTTAAGGCAAGAGATTTAAAGGTGCACTTTATAGACCAGGTTCAGATCTCGGTTGCCGCAGGTGGTGGCGGAAACGGCTGCGTCAGTTTCCTGCGTGAGAGGTTCAGGCCCAAGGGTGGGCCCGATGGGGGCGACGGTGGCCGAGGGGGAAGCATTATCCTTAAGGGCCAGGAAGGTTTGAATACGCTGGTGGAGTTTCATTTCCGTAACCAGTTCCGTGCACGCCGAGGGGAACACGGGAGAGGTAAGACCCAGCATGGCAAAAGCGGAAAGGATTCGGTTATCCCCGTCCCGGTGGGAACTGTCGTGGAAGATTCGGAAGCCGGCCAGATTTTGGGCGAAATCCTGGCTAACGGCCAATCCTTGCTGGTAGCCGCTGGCGGCCGCGGGGGCAGAGGCAATGCCCATTTTGTCAGCTCCACTAATCAGGCGCCCCGCCGGGCAGACACGGGCCAGCCGGGCGAGGGGCGGCGGCTTAGGTTGACCCTTAAGCTTCTGGCCGATATTGGTCTGGTCGGTTTCCCTAACGCGGGCAAATCCAGCCTGTTGGCTAAGATATCAGCCGCCCGACCCAAGATCGCTCCTTATCCCTTCACCACGTTGACACCAGTATTGGGATATGTGCGGGTGGGAGAACTCGAAAGCTTCATCATGGCTGATATCCCTGGACTCATCGAAGGCGCTCACCGGGGGACCGGATTAGGGATTCAATTTTTGAAGCATCTAGAACGGACTCGCCTCTTAGTACACATCCTGGATTTGTCCGAGCCGGAAGGGACAAACCCGGGGCAGAGGTACGAACAGCTTAACCAGGAACTAGGCCTTTATCATCCTGGCCTGTTAGCCAAACCGCAGTTGGTGGCGGGAAACAAGATTGACCTTCTCCCGGACCAAGCTGTAATTGAGCGCTGGGTGAAATTCTTCCAGGCCCGCTCCGTCCCCTTCTTTCCCATTTCCGCCCTGACCGGAGCAGGCACCAAGGAGTTAATCGGCCATCTTTGGAAGGCGTTAAAATCCGAGCCAGGTGGTTAACCAGATGAATGCAGCTGGAAAGGAAAGCGATAATCCCCGGCGACAACTGAGCCAGGCGAGAAAAATAGTCGTCAAACTAGGGAGCGCGGTGCTCACTGACCGCCACGGTGATCTTGATAGCCGTTTTTTTTTCCGCTTGGCCGGCCAGATCAGCCGGGCCCGGGAACGCGGATGTCATATCGCCCTGGTAACCTCGGGCGCGGTGGCAGCAGGAATGAAGCGGATCAACGCTGGGCAACAGCCGGGCAGTATCCCGCAGAAACAAGCGGCCGCGGCCGTGGGGCAGAGCTATTTGATGTGGCTTTACGAGCGGGCCTTTGGCCGCTGGGGCATGATGGTGGCCCAGGTTCTCCTTACCCACGAGGATTTTAAGGAGCGGAAGAGATATTTGAACTCCTGGCATACGCTGACTACTTTGCTGACTTTGGGTGTGGTCCCGGTTATTAATGAAAACGACACCGTGGCCGTGGAAGAGATTATGCTGGGCGATAATGATAATCTTTCCGCCATGTTAGCCTCCTTATTGGAGGCAGACTTGCTCATAATGCTAAGCGATGTGGAAGGGCTGTATCAGCAGGACCCCCGGCGGGTGGCCAATGCCCGGCTCATCCCGATAGTGGAGGAGGTGGGAGCGGATATAGAGCGGCAGGCTTGCGGCCCACCAGGCCATAAGGGAGTGGGAGGCATGCTGACCAAGATTCAGGCGGCGGGTGTGGCCACCAAGGCGGGCATCGCAACGGTTATCGCTAACGGCCGCACGCGCGATGTAATTACCCGGATATTGGCCGGCGAGGAGATTGGCACTCTGTTCCTTCCTCAGAAGGGACGCCTGACAAAACGCAAGCACTGGATTGCCTTTGTCCTTCGGCCTAAGGGCGCGTTAGAGATTGACCGGGGCGCTCAGGAAGCCATCCTGAAGCGGGGGAAGAGTCTGTTAGCCTCGGGCATAATCGGGGTCTCGGGCCGGTTTGACCGGGGCGATGCGGTGGATATTCTCTCCGGCCGGGACGTTACCTTTGCCCGGGGGCTGTCCAACTACTCCGCCAGCGAACTGGAGCGGATCAAGGGGTTGAAATCATCGGCCATCGAGGATAAGCTCGGATATAAGCATCTGGATGAGGTTATCCACCGGGACAATCTGGTTATCTGGTGAGACATGACTAGGGAAGCTAAAGAACTCATGCTGAAATTGGGCAGGCAGGCGAGGGTAGCGGCTCGAGGGTTGGGCCGACTGTCCAGTCGAGTCAAAGACGATTTTCTAGTGCGGGCCAGCCGGGCTCTTGAACAGGAAAGGGAGGCACTGGTTGAAGCCAACAAGAAAGACCTGGCCCAGCTTAAGAATAAGGGCGTAGCCGCCAGCTTGATAGACCGTTTGACCCTAAATGAGGCCCAGGTAAGGGATATGGCTCGCTCGGCTGCAGAGGTAGCCTCCCTTCCCGATCCGGTGGGCCAAATAAGCAAGATGTGGCGCCGCCCTAATGGGCTCAGGGTGGGGCGAATGCGCATACCCCTGGGGGTGATCGGC
>JAZFTZ010000084.1:0-7425 GCA_036446955.1 Thermodesulfobacteriota bacterium | reverse complement strand
CTTTTTCATCTTTTTTTCTCCTTTGTGTTCTACTTTAAGTTCCTAATTACGAGAGCGTTAAATTTCCTTAATTTAGTCTCGCATCAAATAGACGCACCGCCGGTCAAGATTATTCCCTGGGGAGGGATTTATTTTGAAAATGGTTTTCAATTAGTTTGCCTGCTCGGGCTGCCCTTATCGTGTAGCCATTTATGTATAAATGGGAATCCGACCATGCTGGGGTGATATTTCCCGGGGGACGGATCCGAGAGCCCGTCCCTCGGGACCTCCTAACCCCTTTTTAGTTTTTTGGATTGGCAAAGACGCGCCAATCCAAACCCAGGCCAAAATTTGGGAGGGGGGTGTGGGGGTAACCCTTTTTAAAGGATCCCCCCACACAAACCATAAAGGATTTCCCCCGAAAAGTATCACCCATGATGTCTGATAAGAGCGTATCACAGCGCCTGCACAGATTGACAGCCGAGCCAGGGCAGCTTACAATCTAGCCGAAATTTTCCTTGGGTAACAGGCGGTCATTTGAGAGTAAGCTAATCCTGAATAGTACTGGGAGGGGCTATGATTAGTTGCTTGTTCTGCGATATTGTGGCGGGAAAGGTGCCGAGCAAAAAGGTTTATGAGGATGAGACTTTGGTGGCGATAGAGGATATAAACCCGCAGGCGCCGGTGCACTTGCTTATCATACCCCGAAAACACATCATGAGCCCGGCCGAGCTCAAGGCCGAGGATAGGGAATTGGTGGGAGATATCTTTCTTTTGGCCCAGAAACTGGCTAGAGACAGGGGCATAGAGGAGGGGGGTTACCGGGTAGTGGCCAACTGCAACCGGGATGCGGGGCAGTCGGTTTTTCATATCCATTTTCATCTCCTGGGAGGAAGAACGATGGGTTGGCCACCGGGTTAACTAACCTCGAGGCAAGGTTGACCAGTGCCAGAAGCGCTCGGATTGAGAAAGGGAGTGTGCTAAATTTGCACAATAAGGGCAACCCCTTTTTTGCTAAGAGTTTAGGGGACCTCAAACAACGAAGCTATTTTTGGTGGCAGCAGGGTCTTCTTCTAAGGACAAAGCTTGAAATCTTCCCAGAGGGCGGCTCCGGGAACTCCCTCCTCCTGGCCCGCTAGCTAAAGTCTCTGGATGGGCGCGTCAGCTCCCAGCCAAACCCAAAGTCTGGGAAAGGAGCGGGGGGAACCCCTTTAAAAAGGTTTCCCCCCGAAATGGCCAACTCGGCTGGCTGGGTGGCAACCGCCCAGCTCTGGGATGGTGCCAAGCCCGGTCCTAGGTCAAAAAAGGCTTTTTTTGGGGCTCGAACATATGTTATATTTCTTTGAGAGAAGGGCCTGCTGGTTATAATCGAGGTTAGCCGCGGCCAGAGAGAAGTTGGGCGCGGATATTGCACGATTTTTAGCGGAGTTGAGAGGACTAGTCGGTAACCGGTCGGGGAGAAAATTTTTCAGGAGGGACAACAGAATGAACCCCAGGACTAAATTTATCGCCGGGGGTATCCTTATAGCCGCCGCGGTGGTTTATTTGATTTATTCCGGTACCAGCAGCACCATGGTTTACTACCTTACCACCAGTGAGGTGATGGAGAGGATCCCCACCATTTATAACCAGCGTATAAGGCTGAACGGTAAGGTGGAGCCAGGCTCGTTGAACTGGAATGGGCGGTCTACTCAGGTGGAGTTCAATCTCACTGATGAAAAGAACAAGATCAGGGTGGTTTACCAGGGGGTGGTGCCCGACGGCTTGAGGACGATCGGGGTGGTGATAGCCGAAGGACGCCTGCTGCCAGCTGGTTACTTTCAGGCAGATAATCTACTGATTCAATGTCCCTCCAAATATGAATCTGAGAAGGTAGAGCTTGTCCAGGATAACATTCGGGTTAGTCAATGACCAGCTTGGGCGAGTTCACCATCCTACTGGCCCTGGTGGTGGCTGTTTTCGGATTTCTGGCACCTATTTTGGGCGCCAGAAGAGGTCACCAGGCGCTACTTTCGAGTGCCCGAAACAGCCAGAAGGTGCTGGCCGGGCTTTTGACCATCTCTGTTATCGTTTTGGTGTACGCGTTTCTTACCGATGACTTCAGCATTGAGTACGTAGCCTCCTACTCCAGCCGAACTACGCCTTTCTTCTATAAAATAACGGCCTTCTGGGCGGGGCAGAAGGGTTCATTGCTACTGTGGGTGTGGCTCCTTTCCGTGTTCGGTTATCTGACGGTGTGGCAGAACCGACACAAGAATCAGCAGATAATGCCCTATGTTCAGGTGGTCATAAACGGCACCTGCGTCTTCTTCTTAACCCTCATGGTATTGGTCACGCCTGTTTTCGAGAAGCTGGTTTTTCCTGCAGCCGACGGCCAGGGCTTGAACCCGCTACTTCAGAATCCGGGGATGGTTTTTCACCCTACTACCCTGTACCTGGGTTTCGTGGGTTTCACCATTCCCTTTTCCTTTGCCCTGGCAGCCCTGATAACGGGTAAGCTGGACGATGACTGGCTGATATCTATCCGGCGGTGGACCATCTTTTCCTGGTTCTTTCTACTCGTGGGCAATCTCCTCGGCGCGCAATGGGCCTACGTGGAGTTGGGCTGGGGCGGATTTTGGGCCTGGGATCCGGTGGAGAATGCCTCGTTTATGCCCTGGCTAACCGGCACTGCTTTCCTGCATTCGGTGATGATTCAGGAAAAGCGGGGGATGTTAAAGGTATGGAATATGGCGTTGATAATTTTGACATTTTTTCTAACCATCTTCGGTACCTTCATAACCCGCAGTGGCATAGTCTCTTCGGTCCATTCCTTCGGGGTAACTACCCTGGGGCCATACTTCTTTGGCTTCATGGGGCTCACGTTATTTGTGTCCATATATTTCCTATTTATCCGGCTTCCTCTTTTGAAAAGCAAGCAAGAGCTTGATGGCATCCTTTCCCGGGAGAGCAGCTTCCTGCTGAACAACCTTTTGCTGGTAGGGATTGCCTTTGCCGTATTTTGGGGCACTATCTTTCCTTTTATATCGGAAGCGGTTCGAGGGGTGAAGATAACGGTAGGCCCCCCCTTTTTCAACCAGGTAATAGCACCTCTGGGCCTGGGCCTGATACTGGTCACCGGGATTTGCCCCTTGATCTCCTGGAGGCGAGCTACGGCTAAGAATTTGCTGATAAATTTCTCCTATCCCTTCGCCGGAGCCATAGCAGCCAGCGTCCTGTTTCTCGCTTTGGGGATGCGAAATGGGTATGGCATCATTTCCTTCTCCTTGAGCGTCTTTGTGGTCACGACCATATTACTGGAGTTCCTTCGCGGGGCCTCGGCCCGCCACCGGTTGACGGGAGAGAGCTACTTAACCTCGCTTTTCAATCTGACCAGGAGGAATAAGCGTCGCTATGGGGGATACATCATTCACTTCGGGGTCATCCTTATGGTCCTGGGGATAACTGGTGTCATGAACTTCAAGGTGGAAAAGGAGGCTAGCCTGAGGCAAGGGCAAACCCTAACCTTTAATCAATATACCGTAAGGTATGGGGGGTTGACCAGTTGGAAGGAGCCTCACCGGGACGTTGTGGCTGCTACCCTGAACATATATAACGGCGGCAAAAGGGTAGCCACGTTGAAGCCGGAAAAGGCCTTCCACAAAGGCCAGGACCAGCCTACCACCGAGGTAGCCATCCTGAGCACATTTAAGGAGGATTTTTATGCCATCCTGGCCGGCTGGGATGACCAGGGAACGGCTCAGTTCAAGTTTCTGATAAACCCGCTGGTCATATGGCTATGGATTGGTGGAGGGGTGATTACCCTGGGTGCCATCATGGTTATGTGGCCGGATAGGAGACGAAGAATCAAGGAGGCGAGGAAATGAAGCGGACTGCTTTTATTGGGGCCGCCATCCTTCTTGTCTTTTTTGGTATAAGTCAAGCGGCGACGTTGAAGGTGGCCGACCTGGACGATGAGTTGATCTGCCAGTGCGGTTGCACCATGGTAGTGGGCAACTGTTCTTGCGGCACCGCCGACCAGATGCGGGCCGCTATTCTGGAGAAGATAAATACGGGTATGTCCAAAGGGCAGATCCTGTCCTACTTTGTCAGCCAATACGGGGAGCGAATTCTGGCCGCCCCTACCAAGAAGGGGTTTAACCTGATGGCCTGGATAATTCCTTTCCTGGCGGTAGGTGGTGGTGGGGTGGTGGTTTATGTCTTGCTTTCCGGCTGGGTGATTCCTGCGAGGAGGCGGGAGGAAGAAGAGCCCGATTCCACTTCGTCACCCTCTGTGGACAGGTATAAGAAACGGCTGGAGAGGGAGCTAAAGGACTTAGATTGAGGGAGGTTCGGTTTGGAGCTGTTTTTCTCTGTCCTCATCGGCTTGGCGGGAGTGGTTGCCATCTGGTACCCCCTTATCAGGGGCAGGTCGGCTGCGGGCCCGGGTGTCAGAGAGACGGCGCTTGATCTGATGGAATTAGAGAGGAAAAGGGACCTCACCTATTCCGCCATCAAGGAGATCGATTTCGATCATGAGATGAGTAAGTTATCTGGGGAAGACTACCGCCAGCTCAGGAGGAGATATGAGGAGGAGGCGGTGGCCATCCTGGAGGAGATAGACCGGATCAAGGGTGAAGAGGCAGGCCGGCCAGGGAAACCAGCGATTCCCCTTTGCCCAGGATGTGGCCTGCAAGTGCGGGCCGGTGACAGTTTCTGCTCTAATTGCGGCCTGAAGCTTTCCTCCCTGTGTCCCGGCTGTGGGAAGGAAGTGAAGGAAAAGTCTAAATTTTGCGGCCATTGCGGGCATGCCTTAGCAAGGGCTTGAGGGTTAGTGGGGAAAATGAGGCTGCTAATATTAGCATTGGTCATACTGGCTTTCCCTGCCTGGGGCTATGGCCAGCAGCAAGGCCAGGGGGTGATCAGCGGGCGAGTGGTCAACAAGACCCCTGGCGGCAAGGTGCCGCCCCAGATGGAGGTCTCCCTGCTGGCCGTGGGGCAGCAGGGTTTTGAGGTCAAAGGAAAGACCAGGGCCAATGACAAGGGTGCGTTCAGGTTTACCGGATTAGATATTGCTGGCGAGCCTCATTTTATTGTTAAGGCTGAATACTTAAAGGTGGATTATTTCAGCCTGCCAGTGATCTTAAGCCCGAAAGCACCTAGCCAGCGAGTGGAGTTGCCCATCTTTGAGCTGACCAGGGATATTGACACCATAGGGATCAGGAACATTCATGCGGTGGTGGAGCCTGATAAAGGTTTTGCCACGGTTACCATGATAGTGGTTGCCGGCAATAACGGCGATAGGACGGTGTGGGCAGAGGGTATGCTCTTCTCTCTGCCCCTGGGTTATTCTCAAATTTCCTCTTTGCAGGGGATAGAGCACCAGGCGGTGAAGGTCACTAGTGAGGGGCTGGTGATCAACAAGCCTTTCCCCCCGGGTGAGACCCAATTTTTTGTTACCTTCAAGTTGGTGTACAAGTCCTCCTCCCTTATCTGGAGGCAAAGGCTGGACTATGCCACCGACAATTTTAGTTTCTTTGTTCCCCAGGGGGTGGGCCAGGTAGCTTCCGAGACATTAAGGGAAGGGAAGCCTTTCCAGATGAAGGGCCGGACGTTTCGCCGGTTCCAGGCTGCCTCGTTGGCCAAGGATAGCCGGGTTTTCTTGACCGTGTCTGACCTGTATGCTCTGGAGGCCGGGTTCACCAAGCCGCTGGCAGTCGGTTTTGCTATCTTGATTCTGGCCGGGCTTGTGTACGGATTGTTGGTCAAAAGGTCAGGAGGTAAGCGGAAGACGGCTGGAAACTAATACCTTTCTGGCTGAGTGGGGAATGGGGCAGGGGAGAGTTTTTGAGAGGTGGCTACCACCAATAAAGAATGTAGTTGGGCGGTCCAGGCCAGGGAGGTGGTTAAATATTACGGCAATATCCTGGCGTTGCGGGGAATTAATCTCGACCTCAAGAAGGGAGAGTTTCTCACCATATTCGGGCCCAACGGGGCAGGGAAGACCACCTTACTAAAGATATTAGCGTCCATCCTCGGGCCCACCTCGGGCACGGTCAAGATATTTGGCTCGGAGCTGAGGAAGAATCTTGCTTCTCTGAGGGGCCAGATCGGTCTGCTCTCTCACCGCTCTTTCCTGTATAACAACTTGACCGCTTATGAAAATTTGAATTTCTATGGCCGAATGTACGGGGTTAGCAAGCTGAAAGAGAGGATTGCCGAGGTGATTGACCTGGTTGGCCTTTCTGATAGGGTTCACTCTCAGGTGGGAACTTTTTCCCGGGGCATGCAGCAGCGGTTGGCGCTGGCCAGGGCCATACTCCATCGGCCTTCGCTGTTGTTATTTGATGAGCCCTATACCGGCCTTGACCCGGCGGCCATTAAGATATTAGCCCAGTTGATGATGGAGTTGCATACTGGGGAGCGGACCATAGTAATGACCACCCACAACCTGGCCCACGGGTTAGAGGTCTGCGACCAAGTGGCTATTCAGGTAGGGGGGCGAATTGTTTACCTTCAGCCCCGTTGCCAAATAGATGCCGATAGTTTCGAGTCAACATATTTCTCCTACACCAAGGAGGTGGCCCAATGGGCTTAGCCCCGCTTTGGGCGGTAGCTCGGAAGGACATCATCATAGAGCTGAGAAGCAAAGAGATGTTAACCCCGATGTTCATCTTCGGGTTTTTGGTGGTGGTCATCTTCAATTTTGCCTTCGAGCCCGGCAGCCCGGCAGCCCGGGAAGCGGTGCCGGGAATACTTTGGGTGGCCATTACTTTTGCGGGAATATTGGGCCTGAGCCGCTCCTTCGTGCTGGAGAAGGAAGAGGATTGCCTGCAGGGATTGCTCCTTTGTCCGGCGGATAGGGGGTTCATTTTCCTGGGGAAGTTTTTGGCCAACCTGGTGTTCATATTAATAATGGAAGCTATCATCGTGCCGCTGTTTATGGTGTTGTTCAATTTGCCTTTGCTCTCGGTGGCGCCGGCGCTGGCTCAGGTGATGCTGCTGGGCACGATAGGTTACGCGGCGGTGGGAACTCTATTTTCCGCGGTCTCTATCCATACTCGGGCCCGGGAAGTGATGCTACTCTTGAGTTGTGGGAACATGCAGTTGCTAATGGTATTCGTTTTGAGTGGGTCGGTGCTGATGAAGGTTATGGTAAAATTCCGGAATTTCTTTTTAAGCTTGATGATCGAGGCCAAAGATATGTTGTGGAAGTACCTGTCATTTTTACAGGCTGGCTGGTAAAACCTGAGCTTTTGCACAAAGAGCATCACTACAACAGGATAGGGCGAAAACGCCATTTCCCTTGTCTCAAAGCTAAAAGTTCTTCTGCCAGCAGTGTCAAACAACTGCTGCTTCACTCTCCGGTATTGCGGAAAATTTCGTGGGAAAAGTTCCACATCAAAGATACAACTAAAGGCCCGATGGTCTGGGAGGCTAAAGCTGTTAAGCTCTACCTTAAACGTG
>JAZFTZ010000083.1:0-9434 GCA_036446955.1 Thermodesulfobacteriota bacterium | reverse complement strand
CTTTTTGCCCAGCAGGCGGATGCGCCAGCAAAGGTCGGTATCCTCCTGATAAAGGAATATATTTTCATCGAATCCGCCCAGTCGTTCGAACAGCCAGCGGCTGACCAACACATGATTGCCGGCCGGTATCTCTTCCTCTTTAAGACCGGCCCTATCCGGCTCATTAATACGGCCGCAACAGGCCAAGCCCAGATAATTTAAGACATGGCCGTAGTAATTTATCAGCTCCGGGTGACGGGCATCCAGAAGCTTGGCTTGAGCTGCGCCCACTCCCTCTTGGTTCACCAGCCGGACCAGTTCACTGATGCAGTACTCATCCAGCCGAAGGTCATAGCTTAAGGGAATTATATAAGAACTCTTGCTCAGGGCGACTCCGCGGTTGACTGCCGCGCCATAGCCGATATTTCTCTCATTCTCTATGACTCTCACCTCGGGAAACTTATCTCTAACATGTTCAACCGAGCCATCAGTGGAAACATTGTCGACGAGAATAACCTCCAGATTGACATGAGACTGCCTGAGCAGGGAACTCAGGCAATCATCCAGATATGCCCCGCCGTTGTAATTTACCACTATGGCCGAGACCTGATCCTCTTTCCCCTCTACCAAAACTTACCTCGATTTCCCAGCTATCGTTAACAAGTTGTTGTCCCTGATCACCCGGAAAGCCTGGTTTGGGATTTCTCGGTCATCCATGCCCTGGTCCTGGCTATACCTTCCACCAGACTGGTCTTCGGTTCCCACTCTAACAAGTCCTTGGCCTTGGAGTAATCACAAGCAAGTCCCCTTATCTCAGATTGAGGATGTGGATGGGTAACGTGCTTTATCCTTCCCTGGTCCTCACAGATAAGTGCGGCCAGCTCGTTTATGGTCACTGACCTTCCCGTCCCGGCATTAATGACCTCACCCACCGCTTTATCCGAGGTGGCCGCCTGAAAGAGAAATTCGGCGCAGTCCTCTACATACATCAGGTCCCTGGTCTGGGTGCCAGCCCCGAACACAGTTAGCGGCTCTCCGTCAAGCATATTGTTGAGGAAGATGGCCACCACCCCGCCTTCCATCTCATCCTTTTGGAATGGCCCATAGGTGTTAAAAGGGCGGCAGCTAACCGCAGGCAAGTGGTAGGCCGCCACGTATGCCAAAGCCAGATGGTCAGCCGATAATTTAGAGGCAGCATAGGGGAAAGTGGATGCTCTGCTGATCTCTCGTTAACCCCTCCGCCCGACCGGGAGTTTCGGTAGACCAGGCAGGCGCCCACCACAACCGTCTTGGTTCTCTTCTCTCTGGCGGCATCCAGAACCCTGGCCGTGCCCAGGACGTTTACATACACTGCCCCCTCAGGGTCTTGGTCTTTCAAGCTCTCACCGACTTTGGTGCGGGCGGCCAGGTGGATCACCGCATCCAGATTCATCCGGTTCAATTCCTGCGGCGTCAGCGTATAAAACCTCCTCACCGAAAGCTCAAACTTGCGCCGAAACTGAACCGACTTTATGAACGGGTCCTTCTGAAAGTATTGCCGGGAGAAGTCGTCTATTCCAAAGACCCGGCTTACCTCCTCCATCCTCACCAATTCGTCCACCAGATGAACACCATAAAGACCAGTTGCCCAGTAACCAGCACCCTCATTTCCGGTCCGCCTTCCCTGCCGCCAGTAAACCGCGGCTTTGCGCCCACCCCGACCTTTCAAGCTGCTGTTTCTACCCTTATCCATCCTTCCCGCGCTGGCAAGGATTTGGAAACCAATATAGCAAAGACGGTTATCTGTATCAACAGCGGAGAATACAAAGATTAAGCCTATCCACTGAAGGAGGACGAGCGGTTACTATGTTAGCCTTGCTAAATTTATTTTTCAAGTTTGAAATCCTTGCCTTCTCCTGATAGACTCTCAAACAAAGATGAAATTCAGGAGGTAACGAATGAAACCTGCTTGCGCAGAGTTGGTGGTCGAAGGGTTAAAGCAAGCCGGCGTCGAGTTAACTGCCGTGTTACCCGATAGCTGGCTTTATGAGGTATACAGGCTCCTTACTCAAGATGATGACTTCAGAGTCGTGCCGGTCACTAACGAGGGGGAAGGGGTGGCCATTTGTGCCGGGGCTTGGTTGGGTGGCAGGAAAGCCGTTATGATTATGGAAAACTCCGGCTTGAGAGTGGCGTCCGAGGCACTAGGCAGGTTGCAAGGTATTCCGGTCATGCTGTTTATGAGCTACCGGGGTGATCTAGGTGACGGCAACTGGTGGGCGGTAAGCATGGGAAAGACCACCAAGCCCATCCTGGAGGCACTCAGCATTCCCTACGCGGTAGTTGATAAAGAGGAAGATATCGTCAAAATCATCGAGCGGGCCTACAAGACCCTATCCGCGTCCAGGTCTCACGTGGCCATCCTGTTTACCGGCGATACCGTGCTTTGAGGTTTAGAGTTAGGGAGAGGCAAGGTAGATTTAGGGGGAACCATTTAAAAAGGGCTTCCCACTAAAACCCCCGGCTAAACTTTTTGGGCTATCCTTTGATTTGCGCTTGGCGCAAATCAAAGAAGTCAGGTATTCATGTCCACTATCAGCTTGCGGAAGCATGCCGGAAAAGGAGGCACGTATCCTATTGCTCGGCAAGGGCAGACCATACAGGCTGCTCGTTTTGATCATAGATGTTAAGTTCGGGTTTCCCCTGCACCAGCCCCAGCCCAATCCGTGCCTTACCGTTTTCGTCGGAGATATCCAGCTTCGGGTCTCCCTTAACTAGCGCCAGGGATGCCCGCTGCCTCCTTTTCTCGTCGTAGAGACGCAGGTACGGGTTTCCTCGGATTATCGACAGGGTTGACCGCAGCCTCTCACCCTGGTCGAAAAGGCCCAGCGCGGCCCCACCTGAAACCAACCCCAAGGCAGCCCGGGTGTGTCCGCTCTGGTCGTAAATACGCAGGACGGGCTTCCCGTCGAATACGCCAAGAACCATGGCCGGCCGGCCTGTTTCATCGACTATCGTGAGTTTATTGAAGCTAGCCTTGCCGGGCTTGCTCTCAGCCTGAATAAACCTGAGATCCAGAAACGCGGCCAAAGCTACAATGGCCAGCAACGGGTAGATGATGAGTCGTTCCCTGATTTGCATGGTCTCCTCCTTATTTGATGGGGTGCCGGTTATCCGCAGGAAAACGGCCCTAGTCGTTTCGATACTCGGTCTCTTCTTACCAAGCGCCCTTGGGTTTCTCTAGGCAAGGCATCCGGTAAAGGCTGCCAACCGCGGTAATTATCTCTAATATAACCGAAATCTACACCGAAAATCAGGGGCTATTGATCTCTTCTCCTTTTTTTCCTTTCCAGCCCGGCCAGCAAGCGGTCCGGGGTAAAAGGCAATTCCTTGATGCGCACGCCGGTAGCCTCGAATATGGCATTGGCCAAAGCCGGTGCCACCGGCAGCATCGTCCCCTCACTCATCCCTTTAGCGCCGAAGGGGCCGTTGGGGTCAACCGGCTCCACGATTACGGAGGAAATTTCAGGAATATCCAGCGCGGTCGGGATCCTATAATCAAGCAGAGAGGCGTTCAAGCTCTGGCCCTTATCCCGGTAAACCTCTTCGGTAAAGGCCCAGCCCTGACCCATGACCACTGAGCCTTCCATCTGGCCTTCCACCAGGCAGGGATTGATGGCCCGGCCACAATCGAACGCACTCACCGCGTTGACAAACCTCACCTGTCCGGTCTCCTCATCCACCTCTATCTCCACCGTCATCGCGCCGAAACTATAAGCCGGGGATATATTACCCGCGCCGGTCTCTCTTTCCAACGGCTCACAATAATCCGGGTTGTAGGAGCCTCTTCCCAGCACCGGCCGCCCCTTCTTAAGGCTGGTTTTGACCGCGTCGGCAAAGGAGAGCCCTCTATCCGGCGTGCCCCGGACGTACATGCGACCGCGCTCAGCCTCCAAATCCTCGACATTAGCCTCCAGCGTCTCCGCCACTACCTGTAGTAGCTGGCGTTTGGCATCCTGCGCGGCCGCCTTGACCGCATTGCCCACCACGAAGGTTATCCGGCTGGAGAAAGAGCCCAGATCAAGGGGGGTGACGTCCGAATCCCCGAACGTCATCTTGACCTTTTCCAGGGAGATACCTAGTTCTTCGGCTGCTATCTGGCATAAGACGGTGTCCGAGCCCTGGCCAACATCAGAAGCACCGGCTATGACCGTGACACCGCCATCCTCCTCCACCTTAATAAACGCGCCGGCGGCATTGTGGCGCACATAGGTGCCGGATATATACCCACCACAGGCGATGCCCAGGCCCTTACCTTTGGGCATCTTTCCTCTTCTCTGCCTCCAGTTTGCACCTTGGGCTGCGGAGTCGATAGCCTGGCTCAGGCCGCAGCTGGTCACTCGCCACCTATGCGGGGTGGTATGGTCGGGCTGCATGGCATTCTTAAGCCTTATCTCCACCGGGTCAATTCCCAGCTGGTGAGCGATCATATCCATCTGAGACTCATCAGCAAATCGGGCCTGAAGGTTTCCAAACCCCCGGAAGGCGCCACAGACCGGCTTATTGGTATAGACAAGGTAGCCGGTGTATCTCATATTGGGCACTCGGTATATCAATGACAGCTGGGCTCCGGCCCGGCCGATAATCACCGGGCCATGGCTGTTGTAAGCACCGCCATCGGCAATGGCAGTGCATTCCTTGGCCACCAGGGTACCATCCTTTTTTACTCCGGTCGTAAGCTTCAGACTGAAGGCGTGTCTTTCCAGGGTAGCGATGAATTGCTCCTCCCGATCATAGACTATTTTTACCGGTCGCCCACTGGCCTTGGCCAGCACCGCGCTTAAGAAATGGGCGGCGTACATCCTGGTTTTGCAGCCGAAACCGCCGCCTACATGGGCCTTGATAATCCGGATATCGCTTAAAGGCACCCCCAAGGAGGTAGCGAGTTCCCCCCGGGTGGTATCCAGGCTTTGAGTGGAGGTCCATAAGGTATATCTATTCGGGGGATCGAATCTGGCCAGGGACACGTGCGTCTCAATGGTACTGTGGCACTGGTGATGGGTGATAAAGGTATCTTCCTGAACATAGTCAGACTCTCTAAACCCTTGCTCCACGTCGCCAAAATTAAAGCTTATCGGCCAAGCGATGTTCTTCTCCACCTCATGGATCTGGGGCGCGGCCGGCTCCATTGCGTCTTGAGGATTAAAGACCGCGGCCAGCTGCTCATATTCCACCTCCATAAGCTGCAAAGCCTCCTGGGCGGTATCCTCATCGACAGCTGCCAGCGCGGCCACCTCTTCTCCCAGGTAGCGGACCTTGTCCACAGCCAAGCCCACCTGGTCGTTGGTGAACGGAATATCGGGCCAGATGCCATAGCGATGCCTGGGAACGTCCTTTCCGGTAACCACCGCGCGCACACCCGAGAGCCTTTTGGCCTTGCTAACATCAATATGAACCAACCGGGCATGGGGATAGGGACTTCGTAAGATCTTGCCAAAGAGCATTCCCGGAAGAGCCATATCAGCAACGTAATCGGCCCGGCCAGTCGCTTTAGCCACCGCGTCCACCCGGGGCAGACTTTTTCCCACCACTTGTAAATTCATCGTTCAGCGCTTCCTTTCTTAACCTATTTTGAACCTAAATCAGATCAGGGAATAAACCATTAACTTAGGTTTAAGTTTAATACATCACTACCCGCCAGTAAGCATCTACCGCACCATAACCATCCCGGCCAAATCATCAACCAGGATAAAACCAAAACTTAGGTTGGCTGATTCTATATCCCGTTCACCCTTCTGTCAACAACGACTCCAAACCCAGGCTAAAATTTAGGGGGGGGTAACCCTTTTTAAAGGGTTTCCCGCACTCTTCTGGAGAGCACCGACATTGCTAGGCCTTCTCAATTTTGTTATGGTAAGCATACCTATAGAAAAACTACGGCTGGCCCTCATCGGCTGGCTAGTCCAGGCGAATCGGGGTGGAAATGGAAACCTCTCTACCCTCAGGAACCATGTGGAGTAATCTGGCCCGGCACCGGTCTACAGGCGTTTGGAAAGCTCCCCACCTATTTTTAAGGCTAAAAGGCCAACTGGACATTAGTCAATTCAGCCCGATTCGCAACCGGGCTGTCACTGCCCAGAGGCTGGCCTCCGCCAAAGAAGAGGAATATTACATCCTCAAGAATTCCGCCCAAAACAAGTACCTGAGGCTAACCGTCAGAGACTTCGCTATTTGGCAATTAATGGACGGCAGTCGCACGGTGAAAGACTTGGTCGTCTTTTACTTCTTGAGTTTCGGGGTCCTGGCTTTTGAGAGGGTAACCAGCCTGGTGGAGCAACTTAAGTTAGAGGGATTTCTTGAACAACCAGCTGCCCAACTTTTTACTCGGCTTCAGCAGCGGCTTAAGCTTAGCACGCCAGAATATAAGGCCAAACAACTGAGGAAGATATTTTTTCACAAAACCTGGGAAATTAAACGTATCGATAACATCCTGAACGCCCTTTATCATGGTGGGGTCTGGTTACTTTTCACTCGGCCGGCCAAGCTCCTCTATCCCTTAATCGCGGCCTCAGGCGCGGTATTTTTTGCCCTGGTATTCCAATCGGGGCAATATTCTGTATCCCAGACCGCCGGGTCATACGTTCTGGCCCTATTGACCTACCTGGCTATAAACCTGGCCAGCGTGATCGTTCATGAGGGGGCACATGCTTTCACGGTAAAGTCGTATGGTCGCAAGGTTCCTCGGGCTGGCTTTCTTTTCTACTTCGGCCTGCCCAGTTTCTTCGTCGATACATCCGATATATGGCTCGAACCAAAGGCGCGACGGATATATACGTCCTGGGCGGGCCCTTATTCTTCGGCACTTTTTGCCGGGGCATTCTCCTTCGTGCTTTTCTTTTTCCCCTCCTTTGGGCTCAACCCGATACTGTTCAAAGCGGCCCTTTTTTCCTACCTGAGCGTCCTGATAAACCTGAACCCGCTATTGGAGCTGGACGGCTACTTCATGCTAATGGACTGGCTGGAGATACCGATGTTGCGGGCTAAAGCACTGGCCTTTATTCGGAGACAGCTGTTAAGAAAGATATTCTCCCGGAAGCAATTCGCCCGGAAAGAAAAACTATTAGCCGGCTTCGGCGCCCTCTGCGCCCTGTGGACGGGAATAACTATCTTCGTCTCCCTCTATCTGCTGGAATGGAGAATAGGGAGGATATTCGCCGAATTATTTAAGGGAACCAGCTGGCCTATCCGGACTCTCTCCATCTTGACTCTGGCGCTCTTTGTAGTTCCCATAAGTCTGTCGCTACTCTCTATGGCTTACCTGGGTCTAATCACAACTGCCAGGGCTGTCGCCCGGTGGACCATCTGGCAGCAACCTAAAAAACTTGCCCCCATCCTCGCTGGCCTGGCCCTGGCGCTGACTTTACTGTCCTATCTATTATTCCCTGAATCTGCACTTCGCTGGGGCACGGTTCTGGAGGTATTGGCTCTAGCCGCGGCCGTATTCTTGGCCATTGTGGCGGGCAGTGATTTTTCCGGGTCGCGCCAGGGTATAGGAATATCGGCCATCTCCGGATTCAGTGGCCTCCTGTTAGCCAGCATGGTCGCGGGCATAATCGGCATGAAAGAGGTGCTGCAACTGATGGCTTTTGTAATACTCTTTATCTCCGCGCTGATAATATTTGCTGCCTACCCGCGCCAGTGGTTATCCTGGTGGGAAAAGCTCATTATCGCTGCCGCTTTGCCCACCGGGCTGTTATTTATACTGATACTGGGTAGGGCTGGCGCCAGCCGGCTCTTGATTATAGAGACATATCTGGCGTTGCTATCCGTTACCATCCTGGTCCCGATCTTAACAAACTACCGGCGCACGAATTTCTTCTACCCCTGGCTGTTCCTCTTGACCGCTATCCCTTTGCTAAGTTTGGGAAGCCACTGGCCTCACCAAGCACCCGCCCTCTCAACCCTAGGTGGAGTGCTGCTAGCCTTGGGCTTACTTACCCTTCACCTGGCCTGGACCCACATACCCTTTGAGTTAGCTCCAGCGCCAAGCCAGATTGTAAAGAGCGACCGGGAGAGATTGGCCAACACGTTTGATTACCTGGTGAACAGCCTGGTGGAACATTTCCGCACCACTTTCGCCCCCCTTAAAGGCCGCGATTTGGGTGTCGAATTCAACAAACATGCCCGCACACGTCAGCCCGGCTTTCTCCTTTCAAAGAAAGGGGTTGGCCAGCATTGGCGAACCCGGCTGGACATACTGGAAATGGGAGAAGATTACCGCCAGGATCTATCTCACCTGGCCAATCTGATCTCCCGAAGCACGGGAGAAAAATACCTCCACCGGGCCACCATCGCGGCCTACGACCGCCTTTACTGGGAACAAAGGGAGCTGGCAAACGAATACTTATTCAAAGAACTGGGTTGGCTTGATAAGCTCTCTCACACCTTCCGAGAGAGGAAAGAGACCATTGAGGAGCTGTTGAGTCGGGTTCACGTATTTAAGGGCATAGGACACGACGCGCTTAGCCAAATCATATCTATCCTTCGGATTAGAGAGTTCGGAAACGGAGAGGTTGCCGTTAAACAAGGGGAAATCGGCAACGAATTCTATATCATCCGGTCCGGGGTGTTCGAGGTCTGGCTAGATTCCCCCGACGGCCGGGCCAGGAAAGAGGCCACTTTAAGAAGGGGTGACTATTTTGGCGAAACCGCTCTACTTAAAGGGATTCCTCGGACAGCTACAGTAATAAGCCGGGCTGATTCCAAATGCCTGGTTATAATTAAGGAGGATTTCGATGGCCTGGTTAAACCGCGTATTCTGGCCGTGCAAGCTATAAGCTCCAGCCGTCAGAACCTTGCTATGCTGAGAGACTTGCCTCTATTATCCGAATTTACCAACAACCAGCTGGCCCAAATAAGCAATCAACTGAAAGCTGAGGAGTATGGACCGGGCCAGGTGATTTTGAAACAAGGGGAAAGGGGAGAGAAATTCTATATAATCAGAGGCGGCGAAGTGGAATTGACCGCGCGCTCAGATCTGGGAGCTGAGATAAAGGTGGCAGAACTGGGACCGGGAGAATGCTTCGGCGAGATTGCCCTGTTTATGGATCGGCCGCGAACGGCAACGGTTATCGCTAGTACTCCGGTGGAGTTGCTGAGCCTGGCCAAGAGTGACTTTGATTCATTGCTGAAGACCGACCTGTTTGTAAGCAGAAACCTGGAGAGAATGGCCAGCCGGCGGCTCCATGATGTCAAGCTGAAGCTGCGTCTGGCCGAGGGAGTTTAACCGATGGGGAAAAGGCATAACTGGATCAGGGCGACCGGGCTCTTTTTGCTAACTCTTACCATCGGCCTGGGCGAATTTCCTGCCCTTGCCGGTGAGGATTTCGATGGCCGGCGTGCCTATCAGCATGTCAAGAATCTGGTCGCCATGGGCCCTAGAGCCCCGGGTTCGGCGGGTATAAAGGCTGCCCGGA
>JAZFTZ010000082.1:0-2316 GCA_036446955.1 Thermodesulfobacteriota bacterium | reverse complement strand
AGGTTTCAATTGCAAATCGCTAGCTAGACTGTCTGGATGGGCGCGTTAGTGCCCATCCAGACCCAGCCCAAAGTTTGGGAAAGGGGCGTGGGGAATAACCCTTTTCAAAGGGTTTTCCCCACAAATAGCCCCCGGCCCTTCGCTTGGGAATGTCGCCTATCTCTGTTAGCAAAAATTATTTGACAAAAATAGATAAGCTGATAAGTATATACGACCATATAGCCTTGCCCTTATCAACCGGGGCCTGGGTGTAGCTAACCCATAAAACCAAGCCCAAAATCCAGGAGGAAGCGGAGATGACTCTTAGTAATGACATTAATGCCAGTCGAGTTACTTTAACCAAGCATAGGATACCAACCGTCGTACCTTATTCAGGACTTTGTGCCGCCTGTCTGGATGGTTGTCCTGGAACCTGCGAGGTAGCTAAATCCTCGTTTAGAGGCCGGGAGCTGCTTTACCCGCAACCCTTTGGTAAGATTACCGCGGGCGCGACCAAAGACTATCCCGTCGACCTCTCCCATTTCAATATCCAGGGGACCTGTGTAGGAGCCAAGGGAATTGAGGCCGACTCCGACAAGGCGATTTTCCCAGCCGTTTCTGTCGAGACCGAAATTGGCAAAAACGAACATAAGGTCAAACTAAAAGTCCCCATCTTCACCGGCGCGTTAGGTTCTACCGATATTGCTCGAGTGAACTGGGAGGGTATGGCCATCGGTGCGGCCATATCCGGCATCGCCATTGTGGTGGGAGAGAATATCTGCGCCATGGACCCCAACTCGGAGATAAAGAACGGCCGCGTGGTGCGCTCTCCGGAGTTGGAAAGGAGAGTGCGAGTCTTCAAGGACTGGTTCGAGGGCTATGGCACCATTATAGTGCAGTACAATGTGGAGGATAGCCGTCTGGGTGTCCCTGAATATGCCGTGGAAAAGCTGGGAGTGCACTGCATTGAGATGAAATGGGGACAGGGAGCCAAGGATATTGGCGGAGAGGTGAAGATAGATAACTTGGAGCGGGCTCAGCTATTAAAGGATCGGGGCTACGTGGTCCTCCCCGACCCTTACGATGAAGCGACGCAGAAGGCCTTTAACAAAGGAGACTTTAAGGAGTTCGAGAGACACTCTCGCCTGGGCATGGTGGAGGAGGAAAGTTTTCACCAGGAGGTGGAACGGTTAAGGAGAATAGGGGCTAAGTCCGTTTCCCTTAAGACCGGTGCCTATCGAGCACCGGACCTGGCCCGGGCGTTGAAGTACTCCTCCGACGCTAAGCTCGATTTAGTTACCGTGGATGGCGCCGGCGGGGGGACGGGTATGAGCCCCTGGAGGATGATGAATGAATGGGGAATTCCCACCGTCTATCTGGAATCGATGCTATACAACTTTGCCCGCCGGCTCGACGAAAAAGGGGCCTATATCCCCAGCCTGGCTATCGCCGGCGGCTTCTCTTTAGAGGACCATATCTTCAAAGGTCTGGCCCTGGGGGCGCCTTACGTTCAGGCGATATGCATGGGCCGGGCTACCATGATACCGGCCATGGTGGGCAAGCATATCGGCCTGGCTATTAGCAATGGCACACCGTTAGCCAAGAACGTGGCCGCCTATGGCAATGACATCCAGCATATATTTATCACCGCGGAAAAGCTGAAGGAGAAATACGGGGCAGATTTCGTCAAAATCCCTCCCGCGGCCATCGGGATGTACACCTTTCTCGACCGCATCTCGGCCGGCTTGCAGCAGCTTATGGCCGGAGCCAGGAAATTTACCTTGCAATATATCGGCCGAGAAGACCTGATCGCCCTGACCCGAGAAGCGGCTGAGGTCTCCGGAATACCTTATGTCATGGATGCCGACCAGAAGGAGGTGGAACAGATCCTGGGCTAAGTCTGCCTGGCTTTTGCCAACGGGCTCGGCCCATACCCAGCGATTGTTAACAAACGATTACGCTGATTCGACTGGCTAGGGTCTGCTTCCGCTCTATTCCAGTCCGTACTCCTGCCAGCGGGCCTCGATCTTATCGAAGTATTCCTTATCGGGTAAGGCGAGCTCGTAATCCGCCTGCTGCTTTATGGTCGCGTCCAGGCCCATCTTGCCGGAGATAGGTGCATGGCCCCGGGTGGGGTCGATGCCCGAGCCCTGGGTGTTGGCCAGGGTGAAGGTATCCCGCACCGGGTCACAGCGGTAGGTCAACGCCCACTCCACATCGAAGGGATTTCTTATATCGATATCGTCATCGCAGACGATTATGTACTTGCCCAGATTGGGGGCGAAAGCCCAGATGCCGTTGCAGACTCGCTGCGGGTGCCCCGCGGTCGTCTTTTCA
>JAZFTZ010000081.1:0-6989 GCA_036446955.1 Thermodesulfobacteriota bacterium | reverse complement strand
GGCCGGTTGGGAAAGGCCACCATCCTCTCCAGGTAATGGGTATCAGGCAGGACCAGGTCAGCCAGCTCTACCGTCTCATCCAGCTGCAGCGCGAAGGAAACGATGTAGGGAAATTTCTTCAGCACCTCCACCATCCGTTTGGGATCGGCAGTGCTCATCATGACGTTGGAGTGGATGAGGATAAGCATCTCCGGCTGATAATTCAGGCCGAATTTATCCGGCTTCAACATGCTCTCCTCAAGCATGGGCGAGGAATAGGAAGCGACTGGAAAAAGCTCTCTTAATTCCAGCGTCTCAGGTTGGGCTACCGGCCGGGCGGGAAACGCGGACTCCAGGATCAAATGCATATCGGCAGGAACGATCAAGCCATCCGGGCCCTGCTTCGGCTTCCACCAAGGCCCCACCGGGTTGGTCCCCATGAGGCCGCCGACCACATCCAGGGCGCCCACGACCATATTGAGCAACTGGATGGCCTGGCCGGTCATCATGCAGCCTTTATGCGCGATACCCCGGTTCCAGGTGGCTGCCACCGGGCGAAAGGGTAATTCCTTGCCATCGATAATGATTGTGCTGCCCACCCGGGCGGCTTGGCCGAATTCCCGGGCCAGGCGCCTCACCGTGGCCGCGGGGACGGTGGTTATCTCCTCTGTCCGTTCAGGAGCATACTTGCCTAGATGCTTCTTGAATAATTCAAAGGCCGGCCTGCATGCCTGACCGTTTATTACCCGTTCTCCTTCCAGCGCGGCTGCCTTAAGAAGAGGGGAATCGAACGGTTGGGCCTCGCCGGTTGCCTCATCCCAGATGAGCGGTTTTCCCGAGCGCGCATCCCGGACGTACCGCCCGTCTGCGCCCACCAGGTAGGGAGCGTTAGTATGGGTTTTAAGAAAATCCCGGTCGTAAATGCCCAGCTCGTTGACCAACACGTTGATCATGGAAAGGACAAACGCGCTGTCCGTCCCTGGACGAATAGGTACCCATTCATCCGCCTTGGCCGCGGCATTGCTGCCCACCGGGTCAACGGCCACTACCTTCAGGCCCCGGGACCTGGCTTCGGCCATCTTCTTGGCCAGGGTCACCGCGTTGGTGTTGAGCATAAAGCCCAGCTGAGAGCCGATGGGCATGCAGTAGTTGCAGTTATCCAGGTCAGGCTCAGCAAAGAAGGAGGCCAAAGTAAGATAGGTTATCGGATGGAGCCCATTGCCACAGTAGTAATCAGCGCCTCCCTTCCACACGTTGGGGGTGCCGAACGCGGACGCGAACCAGGCGCCGATGAAGGAGAAATGAAAATCGAGTCCGCCTATAACCAGCTTTCTGGGGTCATCCTGGCGAATCTTCTTGAGTTTATCGGCAACGGTGGCCAGCGCCTCCTCCCAGGTTATCTCCTGCCAGCCTGGATCAACGCCGATGCCTTTGTTAGGATTGGTCCTTTTAAGCGGCGTCCTCACCCGGTAAGGGTCATAAAGACTGGCTATTCCCGCCCGTCCTTTGGCGCACAATTTCCCCTGGTTGTGGGGATTTGCCGGGTCGCCTTCGATGCCCACTACGGTGCCATCCAGCACCTGGACCTTTATACCGCAGCAGCTATAGCACATGTAGCAGGTGGTGCGGATAGACTCCTGGTCTTTTTTCTCTTCCATTTACTGAACTATCCAGAACGCCCTTGTCACCCTTATTTCAGCACTCCGGGCAAAGCCAGCTCTTTGACGTTTACGCGTTTGGAGATTAATCCCCATTTCACCGCCAGCTCCACCGTCTTTTGCAGCGCCTGGGCATCGATGTAGCGGTCGAATCCGGGATAGAAGCGCAGTTTGGCGGCCAGGGCCGGTTTAACCCGGGTAAATTTTGCCACCAACTCGCCCCGCTTCGCTGGATTTTTATTTATGTAATCGGTACCCTGGTAAAGCGCGCTGACGAACCGGTCGGTCAAGTCTCGATTTTTCTTTACCCAACTGTCGGTGGAGACGAAGCCGGCGACGGGCAGCTTGGGATTGACGGACATAAAGGGATAACCTATTATCTTGACCCCGCCCATGCCTAACTCGATAGTCATGAATGGGTCGACCCCGGTAATGGCATCAACCTTTTTGGTCCTCAATGCCCCGCCCATGGCCGGGAAAGGAATTTCCACCCAATTGACCTTTTTGGCATCAGCGCCATTTATTGCCATCCATTCGCTGGTGGTGAGCCAGTCCACCGCTTTTATGGTGTTGACGGCAAAGGTCTTTCCTTCCAGGTCCTTGGCCTTGTTTATGCCTGAATCCGCCCGCACGACCACACCCACGTAAGGCTGGGGAAGCCCGATCTCCCTGACCGTAGCTGCAATGATAACCAGGTCTATGCCGCGCGTCCGGGCGGCGATCACCGGAAAGTAGGCAGAGAACCCCATATCTAGAGAGCCGCCTATGATCGCCGGAATTATCACCGCGCCTCCAGCCATAGGGATCAATTTAACTTCAACGCCCTTGGCCTTGAAATAGCCGTTGTTAACCGCGGCATAAAGCGGGAGGACAGAGACAATGGGTATGTAACCCACCTTCAGGGTCTTTCGGGGTTGGGACCAACTTGAACTCAGGGGAAAAACCAGCCAGAGAGAAAGGATCAGAACAACCGTTACCAGCTTGTAACTTCTCGTCATTTCCTTGCCTCCTTGATTGTTAGTCCAGACCATATTCCTTCCAACGGGACTCAACCTTTTCAACATCCTCGGGCCGGGATTTTATCTCGGGCGGAAAATCGAAGCCCTTAAACTGCTTGGTGGCATCTATTCCTATTCGGGAGCACCGAGTAGCCGGGAAAGGCCGGTCATCGGGATGAATGGAGGGGTCCAGGTTGGTGCCCGGTTGCAGATTGTCAGTGATAATAATATCCCGATGCGGCTGAACCCGGGTAGCCAGCGCCCATTCCACCTGGGCTCTATCAAAGATGTCGATGTCGTCATCCACCACGATAACCCATTTGCCCACATGGCTCATGCTCCAATGGGCCATGATGGCTTGCCGAGCATTGCCCTGGTAGTACTGCTTCTCCAAGGCTATTATCAGCATGAAGACGGCACAACCCATGTCGCTGAAATAGGCCCTCTTAAACCCCGGCACCTTGGCCTTCTCCAACTTTATCCAGGCGCCGGTGCTATGGCCGATGGTCCTAAGCGTCGTGCTTTCCGATGGTGGTTTACCCTCCATGGTAGCCTGAAAGATGGGGTCAGCCCTGCTAGTTATGGCTTTAAGGATAATGCTGGGCTTTTTCCCCACCACCCCGCCATAATAGCCGGTAAACTCGCCAAAGGGGCCCTCCATCTCCCACTGGCTCTTATCACAGGGTATCTCCCCTTCTAGAACAATTTCCGCGTGGGCGGGCACCTCCAAATCTATAGTCTTGCACTTGACCATTTTTAGAGGTTCACCCATAAGCGCGCCGGCCGCGGAGAACTCGTCCTCGCCTAAAGGCAAGTGAAAGCAGCTGCTAGCCAGCATGGCCGGGTTCGGTCCGATGACAGTAGCCACCGGCATGGGCCGGCCCGCGTCCAGGTACTTCTGGAGGATAACACCTACCTGCTGGGTGGCCAACAGTCCGGTCTTGTTCTTTCCCTGTATCTGCTGCCTGTAGATGCCAGCGTTATGTTTGCCGGTCTCCGGGTCCTTGGTGATAACATTCCCCAGTGTTCCGATAAACGGGCCGGGGTCCAGGTGATGCCATAACGGCACTGGAAAATCGTATAGATTAACCTCCTCACCCGTAAGCACCCGCTCCTGGCAAGGCGCATCGTTTACCAGCACCGGCGGCAAGGGATGGCGGGCCGCGGCCACGGTCTTCTCCAAGATCGCCCTTACCTCGGGCGGCGAGCCTATTCCCAGCGCGTACCTGTTATAAGTATCCATGGCCCCGCAAAGCAAGGGCATATGGTGGCCGGCCACGTTTTCAAACAGCACCGCCTTGCCCCTTTGGTCGAAGACCTTGCGCATGATCACGCCGATCTCGTACTTGGGATCTACCTCTACCTTAACCCGGGCCAGCTCACCCTCCTTATCCAATCGGTCTATGAATTCCCGCAAATCCTGAAAAGGCATAACCTACCTCCTTAGCGATGGCTAGGGCAAGTAATCCTCAATCCTTATCCTCTCGTTGACTTCGGCCGGAATCTCCACTCGCTTGAAGCGGCTGGCATCCTCGGCTAAAGGCACGGTTGCATCTATCAACACCTTGGCTGAGGTCCCCTGATTGCTGGTCGGATCGAGGGGAGAGAGCCACATACCGGGAATGATAGTGATGTCCCTCTCCGGGTTTACCCGAAAAGAAAATGCCCAGAGTGCCTCAATCGGATTGAACACGTCCACATCCTCATCAACCACCATACACTGCTTGATGTAAGCATCAACCGATATAGCCGCGGCCATTACGTTTTTCTGCTCTCCCTCCCGCTCCTTTTTCATCGAGATAACACACCAGCCCACTACGGGTGTGCAGCAGCTTACCGCCCGCACCTTAGGGGATACCCTTCGACAGGCCTCCAGTATCGGGCCTTCTCTGCCGAAGGCGGCCATATTCCTGGACATGATGGTGCCACCCTCCAGGTGGCCGAGATAGATGGGCTTTTTTCTCCTGGTTATCCCGCTGACCTCAATTATCGGCCTTAACCCCGGCTGGGCATAATAGCCGGAGAACTCGCCGAAGGGGCCTTCTTCCTCCAACACGCCGGCCGGCACCCGGCCCTCGATAATTGCCTCGGCCCGGGCCGGAACCTCCAGGTCTACAGTCTCTGCCTTTACCACCTCCAGCGGCTCTCCTCGCAACGCGCCAGCCAGCTCTGGCTCCTCAACCTCGAAAGGCACCATCGAAATGGCCGCCACCACGTCCAGGGGGTGGTTGCCAATCGATACGGCCACCTCCAGGGGCTGTCCCTTCCTTTCCGCCTTCTGCTGAATCATCCACAGCTGGTACGGAGAGATAAGAATGCCCAGTTTGTTTTTCCCCTTCCTTTGCAACCGATGTACCGACCAATTATAAAGTCCGGAGTCCGGGTCGCGGGCGATGACTATCCCCAGGGTGATAAAGGCCGGCTCACCCGCGAAATGATTCAAGATGGGGATTTCCTCAAGGTCAACCTTATCGCCCAGAAACATCCTCTCTTTGACCGGGGCCTCCTGGCTGGTCACCTGTTTACAAGGGGTTGAATTGGCCAGCCTCTCCATATACACCTCGGCCGTCCTCTCCACCGGGGCGTCGAAGATGAGCGCGGCCCGGGGTTTCGTTCCGGTCAAATTACAGACCAGTTGCCAGTCCGGGTGTCCTTTTATATGCTCAAAGAGCAGGGCCGGGCCGTGCTGGTCCATAACCTTCTTGCTCAGCGCGCTAATCTCGTACTCCGGGCTGATCTCCTTTCTAACCCGCACCAGTTGCCCTTTTTCCTCCACTAGGGCGAGGAAGTCATGTAGATCCTTATTAGCCATCGCCGCTGCCCCTAAAATTCATAGGTAAACAAGACCGATCTCAACGGCAACTCCATCAGGGCAAGCCCAGCTTCTTCCATCGCGACAGGACCCGCTTCTTGACCTCTTCAGGCTGATCAACCACGCCGCGTTTGTACCCCTCGTCGAAAGGAGGCAACGGTTGAGTGCAATCGAGAATTGTCCGGCAGGTGACGCTGTCCCATACCTCCCTGACTTCGCCTTTAAGGCTACTCCTCTCCGAAGGGTCCAGCAGGACGCCCAGGGTTTCGGGTATAACCACCAGATCCCTATCCCCCTGGAAGCGGGTAGCCATCGCCCACCAGATGTCATTGTCGTTATAGATGTCAATGTCGTCATCCACCACAATGATGTTTTTGAACGCCCGGCCGCAATGGGAGGTCCAGAGCGCGTTGCCAGCCCGGCGGGCCAGGCCAGGGTAACGCACCTTCTTATCCAGCGACATCACACACTGGATGGAAGAGGTCCCCAACACCCTTATGGCCCGAACCTGAGGTATCGACTCGCGCAGATATTTAACCGCCTCCAGGCACTGCATGAGCCCCTCGATAATCATCCCCTCGGTGGGCGGACGCCCCACGCTCATCCCCTGGTAGATGGCATCCTTGCGCATGAGCAACCTTTCCACGTGGAAGACATTGGAGTTATAGACCCCGGAATAGTACCCAGGAAACTCGCCGAAAGGCCCTTCCTCTTCCCTCTCCTTGGGGTCAACGAAACCCTCCAGCACTATCTCGGCACTGGCCGGGACCAGAAGGTCGTTGGTCTGGCAGCGGACCGCTTTCAGCGGCGTTCCTGCCAGCGCGCCCCACACATCCATCTCCGAGACACCAAAGGGAACGGGCGACTCGCAACAGAGCAGGGTCAGCGGGTCGCAACCTATGGCAACGGCCATGGGCATGACCTCGTTGCGCTTTTCGTAGTTGGCCAGAATGTAAGCCACGTGTTTGGGCATATGGATGAACACCCCGGTCCGGTTCTTGTCCTTGGCTTGCATGCGATAGATGGCCATGTTCAGGGATCCCGATTCCGGATCCCGATTTACCAACACGCCACAGGTTATATAAGGGCCGCTATCGTGTTCACCCCAGGTGGGCACGGGGATCTTAGTCAGGTCCACCTCATCGCCTTTTTGCACCACTTCCATGAACGGTGCTTCATCCACCAGCTGAGGTGGGACCAACTTGCTGGTCCGTTTGATGTAATCATTGAACACCGTATCCCGGCTGCTATTTAAGGTAGCAAAACAGCGCTGGTAAGTGCCCAGTACGTGGTCCGCCAAACGCCAGTCCGGATGGCCTTTGATGTTCTCATAAAGGACGGCCGGGCCTTGTTTTTTATGCAATTCCTTGGCGATATAAGCTATCTCCCACTTCTTATCCACCTCGCCTTTAACCCGGACCAGATCCTTCTTCTCCTCTAAATAGCGAAGAAAATCTCTTAATGACTCAAAGGGAAACCCCATCTTCCTTCCTCCTTACTTATATTGCCTCAAATATTCTCGGATAAAAGTGTCTCCCCTCC
>JAZFTZ010000080.1:0-10683 GCA_036446955.1 Thermodesulfobacteriota bacterium | reverse complement strand
CAAGGCCGAACACAATTTGTGGGGTCAACCTTCTCTGGGGAAAACCCTTTGAAAAGGGCTTCCCCAGAGAAACCACTGAACAGTTGCTCATAATCTAAGATTTGTATATAATGATGGTACAGAAAATACATCTTCTTAGCCTTAGGGAAAAGGAGGTAACCTAAAATGAGGTATCTTAGCTGCAAAGACATCGGCCGATCTGACTGTAATTGGGAATGTCGGGGCGGCTCTATCGGCGAGGTTATGGAGAAGGTCTCCGTACACTCCAAAGAGCTGCATGGGTTAACCGAGATTCCCTCCATAGATTTAGATAGATTCAAGACCGCTATCAGAGAGGTGTAAGGTCTCGACAAAGGGTGCTGTGGTCTCTAAACGCAGACCCAAGGGAAAAAGGAGCGCGGGGAAGTCCTTCCAGGGGGAGGCCATAGGCCCTCCCCCTGGAGCCTCCTGCTCCCTTCCAGTCCGTTTTAATGGGCACTGAAGCGCCGGTCAAAAGCCAGCTCATGTGAGCCGAAAGGGAAAACCTTTTCTTAGGGGGGGGGTAACCCTTTAAAAGGATTTTCCCCAGAGATAAGGGTCTCCCGCAGAGAATGGTTTTCCCCGCCTTCTAGGTTCATTTTTTTCTTGACAAGTATGCTCAAACTTTGTTATAAAGTAATTGTCGGCTAATCCCGAAAGTCTCAGCAATAAGACTGAAATAAGGCTGAGGCGAACTCACTTCCCTGAAAGGGGGAGTGAGTAGGGATTGGGCGGCAACTGCTTCTTCCAGCCAGCCCGTCGGCATTCTGCCACGGGCCGTTTTTTTGTACATATCCCCGGGGGGTGTTGGCGGTTCTTGCCGCCCATCGGCGTGTACCGGCCGCTGGAAAAGCTGATAAAGCCCTCAGGGGGATAAACCCTGGTTATTCGGGATTTAATGGGGCATGAGAAGCGAAGCTTCTTGGGGTGAGATCAGGGTTACCCCAAGAGAAGATTTAGAGCAACAAAACCAGTCCAAGGAGTATACCGGGGACAAGGACTAATATTCCACTAGCGCCGATAACCAATGTCCCCAGACCAGCACGATCAGCAGAGCGGCCAGGATGAAAAGCGACAGTCCTGCTGCCGAGCTTCCCTTAGTTAATATGCTTTTTTAGCTTTGCCTCTATAAGCGCAGTTGGTAGAACGGACCAGGGGCGGGCGGAAGCGCAATCCCACTTCCATAGCTTGCCCCCCTACCCTTTGGCCTTCACCCAAACCACCCGATGGAGAAACCGGAGCTCCTCCCTGGTCACCAGCACCGGCGCAAACGCGGTGTTGATGCTCTCCAAAATCACTGTCTGGTTGCTCTCCCGATACCGCTTTATCATGACCTCGCCATTCGCCAGCCGGGCCACCACGTAATCCCCGTTTCGGATCACCCGCATGGGACTGGCCACCACGATATCGCCGGGGTCGAATTTGGGCCTCATACTGTCGCCCTCCACCTTTACGCCGTAGGCGTTGGCGTCTCGGACATCGTAAGGCCGGGAGACGCTGTCAAACCCCTCCCCCACTGGATAGCCTTGGTCGTCAAAGAAGCCGCGCTTCCCCGCCTTAACCATGCCCACCACCGGGATTCTGGCCGGTATGCCTTTGGGCGGTTTAGGCAGGGGAAAGGCGCCGGGGACATTATAGAGCAGCTCGCCCAGGTTAATATCCAGGGCTCTGGCGATGGAGTCAAGGCGTTCCACGTTGGGCTTGCGGCGGCCGTTTTCAATGTCATAATAGTAAGTTAGAGACAGGCCCGCATTGGCAGCCACTTCTTTCGCTTTCAAGCCTTTAGCGTGGCGCCGCGATTTTATTTTGTCGGCTATTTGCATTACACTATTCATTAATACCCGCAAAACGCATGAAATTCACAAAAATAATGCGCACTGGCCTGGGGTTAGTCCGTATGTGCCGAATACAGCCCCTCATTACCCGCTATTTGCCGATACGCTATTTGCCTAATTGTGATAACTGTCATATGCTCCCCGTGTAATATGCCACAAACCATCGGGAGATCACGATGGAACCGGCAGTCGTTATCTTCATCGCTGACGCAATAAATATTGATTTACGGGGGAGCAGTTTAATCGCTGAAGATGACATGGGCAAGGACTTTCCTCCCAACCTGATCATTTCCAAGCTTCAGCGGATAAGCAGGGGGAGACTAAGGCGAAAAGCCACCCAACGACCCCAATCCCCCAAGGTGAAAAGTTCGCGCGGCTTACGGCCATTGCATATTGATGCTGAACTCATCGGGATTCACCGGGCCTCCTGTAAATAACCTCGGCCTCTGTTTTATATAACACCGTTGGGGAGAAAAGTCAAGCATGAGCCAAGCGGAGATGAAGCATCGAAAAAAACTCATAAGAATCAAGATGATAGAGAAGGAGCTGACCATCACCGAGATATCCCGGCGGCTCAATGTCCCCTATTCCAGCATAGGCATGGTCCTCAGTCTAAAGCGGCGAACGCCCTGGCTCAGAGAGGTCATCGCCCGGATACTGGAGTCCACCGTTTTGGAGCTTTTTGGAGCTTCAAAGGAGGCGGCCTAGATGGCGCTAACTCCCCTTAAAGCCATTCGCAGGCATTGCCGTTGGTGCTGTGGCTCCGCTTTTAACGTCGAACTCTGCCGGGATAGGGAGTGCTCCCTGTATCAGCTTAACCGGGGCCGGCGCCTGGGGGGATTATCACCCCTCAAGGCAATTCGGGGATTCTGTGTTGGCTGCCTGGATGGCCCGGGGCAGATTCCCCAATGTCGTGGAGATACCGCCAATCCGCCCTGCCCTCTCTTTGTGTATCGCTTCGGCAAGAATCCGATCTTGAAAGGCAAGAGAGGCCCGGGGCGGCCATTCCAAAAGGGGCATAAACATGCCATCAAAGGCCGTTCGAATTCCCCGGAGACGATTACGGAGGCGGGCCAATGGTAAGGGCGGCGGCCGCCCAGAACAGCGAGCACCCCCCGGTTTCTTTGGCGCTGGTGGCCATACCAAAAGCCAGGTTGAAGAATTGCAACCTTCATCAATTGGCTGCGGCTGTCCTCAAGCGACTTTGTGCCGCTTAAGTTTATCGAGGTTATTGCCTGCGAGGAGATGAGGAAGGTCGGCTATGAATCCGCTGACTCCTGAAGAAAGGCGACAAATACGGGAAATGCAAAAGCGCAGTTTGAGGCTAGGCGAGGTATGGGAACTACTCTCCTCGGCCGAGCGCCGGCAACTCCTCAGTTATGTGCTGGATCAGCTGCCCGAGTGGAGCCGAATTGAGAGGGCTGTTAATGGAGATATACCCTTTAAGTCCCAGGATTACACCAAGGCCGACCTCATTGACGAAATCCTCGATGGCCACCTGGGTGGCGAGGGCAACTTCGCGTCCTGTGTAAATTGTGTTTCCGGCTTCGAGAATGCCACCCGGGACATCATGTTCGAGATGGTCATGGAGGGGCAGGTAACCGACATGATGGGAGAGACCTATAGTTGAGCTGGTTAGAAGCCAAGCTTCTTGGGGTGAGGTTGAGGTTAGGGTTACCCCCCCCTCCCAAACTTAGGGCTGGGTTTTGATCGGCGCGAGAGCGCCGATCAAAACCTAACTCAAAATTTAGGAAAGGGGGCTGGGGAAGAACCCTTTTTAAAGGGTTTTCCCCAGAGAAGGTTTTTCCCCGGGCCAAGGCCGGAACTATCCGGCAGATGAATATCAGGGAGGTGGTTTGATTTGAAATGCCCACGTGCTCATTGCCGCGGTCTGTTGCTTCCAGACCGATATAATCCGGGACTGGTAAAGTGTATATCCTGCTCCCGCCTTTTTCCCTCAGCTGAAGAGCGGCGAGGATTGGAGACCATAGACTCAAGCGGGTTGCGCTCAAAGGCCAGCTACCGGGAAGTTTGTTTCACCGGAGCGCGGCCGCGCTCCACCAGGCTGTTTGTAAACCGGCTGCTCTTTCCTGCGAAATATAGGGACTCACCGGGAGTGGAGATCAGGTATAACCGGGTGACAAATATCATGGCTTTGAGGCCGGTCGCCGATAACAGGAAAGCCCTGGCTTTGAGGCGGGGAAATAGCCAGCGGGAGTTTTCCGACCAGGCGGTTATCGCGCTGGGCCTGCTACTGATGCGCTTGGGGATAGAGATAGAGCCCGGCCGATACCAGGCCCTTTGGAATCGGCAAGCAGCGTGGTTGGAGATCGACCTCAACCGATGGCTGGCCAAGGGGTAACTCTGGAAACAAGGTCTATCAAACCAGCAAGAGCTTACCAGCGCCGGAGTAAAGGCTGGCTTGAGAATGGTTGTTTTGGGGGGAGGTAAAGGAAATGGCCCGGATACGGACGATCAAACCTGAAGCCATGCAGCACCGTAAAGTCGGCAAGCTCTCAGACCGCGCGTTCCGGTTATGGATGGGCATGCTGACCCAGGCTGACGATACCGGCCGCCTGGTGGTGGATGCGGAACAGTTCCGGGTCCTCTTCTTTGCCTACCAGCGCTCGATGACCGCGGCCAAGGTGGCTCAGGCGTTAAACGAAATCTTAGACCTGGGCCTTATCAATCTGTACGAGCTGGACGGCAACCTGTATGGCTGCTTCCCCTCCTGGCGCGACCACCAGAAACTATCCCACCCGTCCCCTTCAAGACTGCCGGCTCCGGAGGATTCCAGAATTGTCCGGAAGTTTTCAGAGGATTCCGGCCTCGCGTACGCGCGCGGACCGAAACGGAACAAAACGAAACTAACCAAGGAACAAAACGAAACCAGACCTGACTTGCCGGGTGTACTTACCTCAGCCGGTGATCCCCCCCTACCCTGCCAGGAGATCATCGACTATCTAAACCAAAAGGCGGGCACTAATTACCAAGCTACCACCCCGAGGACCCAGGTTTTAATCAAGGCCCGGTTTGACGAGGGCTTTGACATAGAGGCGTTTAAGGTAGTCATAGATAACCAGGTCGAGGCCTGGCTGAATACCGGCATGGCCAGCTATCTCAGGCCAGAGACCCTTTTCGGGCCCAAATTCGAGGGCTATCTGAATAGACCGAAAGTTATAGAGCAAAGGCTCACTGAAAAGGGCCAGAAAAACCTGGCCGCGATTCAGGAGTTCATCAACGAGCAAAACAATGACTAACAAGGACGCTGAACGGTTCGGCAAACTGATGATGTCTTTGGCTGAGGTGTTCGGCGGGCAAGTCTCCAAGTTCAAGATTAAACTTTATTTCGAGGCGCTTAAGGAGTTGAGCATTGACGAATTGGAAGGAGCCTGCTTCAAAGCCATTCAGGAGTTGAAGTGGTTCCCTAAACCAGCCGAGATCAGAAACTTGCTCTTGGGCGATCCCGAAACCCGGGCCATGCTGGCTTGGGATACGGTTCTTAAAGCGCTCAGGACGCACGGTTATTACGATTCCATCCGCTTCGCCGACCGGTTAATCACCGCCTGCATCAAAGATATGGCCGGTCCGGAAGGCTGGCCGGGATGGTCGACCAGCATCACCAGGAGGAACGATGATTTTATCGCCCGCGACTTTCAGAAGCGCTACCGGGCCTATCTGCTCCATCCGCCCAGGGATGCGCCGGAATATCTGCCCGGGTTCCACGAGATAAACAATCGGCTGGCGGGTTATCTGGAATTTATCCCTAAGCCTGTGGAAATAGGCGAGCAAGCAGCTAAGCTGGTGTGGAAAACCAAGGAGGAGTAATGAGTGATGATCGACCAAATCCTTAAGGGTTGGAAGGAGATCGCCGAGTATCTGAGATGCACCATAAGACATGCTCGTCGGCTGGAGAAAACGTCCGCTATGCCCGTCTTTCGGGAAAAAAGCGCGCCTCGCTGCCCGCAGGTATGGACGACGACCGCCTTGCTAATTGATTGGAAAATAAAGGTTTCTGGAAAAAATAAATAAATCTGAAATCTCTTGAAAATGTCCCCCCTATGAATGTCCCCTCCATGGATGTCCCGGCTCAAGCGTCCGGTTGACAGGATTTTTCTCCTCCCGTAATAAAGGCTTAACATGGTTAAACTCTCAGCCGATAAGAAGACAAAGACGGGTATCAGCCTGGATGCTGGTCTCAAGCTGGTCCAGACGCGCACCCATCAGGTGCTGTCATCCATCACTGAAGCTGAGCTTAAAGGGCTCAAGCCGATGGAGAAGGTCCAAGCCGGGCGATTGCTGGCTATAACTATGGATAAGCTGACTCGCTTAAACGAGCTTCTTCGGGGCAAGCCCGACAGTCGGGAAGAGCATCTGCTGCCCGAGTCGGTTGTCAAGGCGATACGGGATTACCTTAGAGGTGAGGGCGAGAATGGAACGGCCTGAAGACCACATTGCCGAGCTGGCTGACTGTGTCCGAGATCCCTGGAGGTTTATGCGCCACGTCAAGACCGAGGACCAGAAAGACCTGGCCAACCCGGTCAAGCCACTGCCCGGATGGGCCTTCGTCAAGGAGATGGTGGAACAGCTGCACGCCAACCGGCTCACCATATGGTTGAAAAGCCGGCAGATGATGGCCACCTGGGTGGCGGTAGCTTACGCGGTCTGGGAGGCATGGGCGCACACCAACCGGCTCATCGGACTGGTCAGCAAGCGGGAGAAGGACGCCTGGCATCTTAAGGATCGCGCCCGGTTCATCTGGGCCAACCTGCCGGAGTGGATGCAGCCGGAGCTAGGGGCAGATTCAGCCGGCGAGTTGGAATTCAAAAACATGCAGTCGAAGATCCTCTGCCTGCCCGCGGGCCCGGACATCGGGCGCACGTACACCTTCAGCCGGATCATCTTGGATGAAGCCGCCTGGCAACCTTACGGCGAGGAGATATTCAAAAGCCTCAAGCCGACCATCGAAGGCGGGGGCGCGCTTAATATCATCAGCACCCCGCGCGGGCGGGGGAACATGTTCGCCCGAATATGGTCCGGTCGGGGAAGAAACGGGTTCGAGTCTCTCAAAGTGCATTATTCTCAGCATCCGCAAAGAGATAAGGCCTGGGTGAAAGAGGCCAAACAAGCCTATCCGCAATCAGCCTGGGACCAGGAATACGAGTGCTCTTTTGAGGCTATGGAAGATGCCGTTTTCAAAGAAGCCGTGATACAGAGCTGTATCAAAGAGGTTCAACTGGAAACCTCCGGTCAACCTGGTCATCGTTACGTGACCGGCTGGGACCTGGCCCGGAAGAAGGATTACACCGTCGGGGTGACCCTGGATGTTACCGAGTCTCCGGTCAAACTGGTGGCCTTTGAGCGCTTTAGAAACAAACCCTGGCCGTTGGTGGCCGAGATTATCGAGGCTCAAACTAAAACCTTTCCCGGCAAGGTGATTATCGATTCCACCGGCTTGGGCGACCCCGTCTTGCAATTTCTCAATGTGCCGGTGGAAGGGTTCATTTTCACCGCCCGGTCCAAACTAAATTTGATTCAATCCCTGGTGTTGAACATGGAACGGGGTGAGATTCAATCCCCCAATATCCCCCAGCTGGTGGAAGAGTTGCGGGATTACCGCTGGCTGGACAAGGGTTTGGTAACAGATTGCGTCATGGCTTTAGCCCTGGCCGCGTCGGGCGTATCCAGCCCACCCGCTTTTGACATTGGTATTGAACAAGAGTCGCTTTACGAGCGCAAATCAGAGAGGAGACTATGGGCCTTCGCCAGAGTTTAACCCGAGCGTTAGCCCGCATCGGCTTGATCGAGCAGGTCAACCCGGTGCTGTTTAGCGGGATTGACGGTGACGACTGGAAATACCGCCGCTTGACCGGCAAGTCGGATAAGGACCTGCCTCAGTTTCAGCGGGATAAGCTGCTCCGCATCGCCTACTGGCTTTATCTTTCCAACCCCATCGCCCGGCGGATCCTGGAACTGACCAAGGAATACGTCGTCGGCGAGGGGATAACCTTCCAGGCGGCCGAGGAGGAGGTCCAGCAGGTACTCGAGGCGCACTGGAACGACCCGGTCAATAACTGGGATTTGAAGCAGCACAACAAGATACTGGAGCTCGGACTTTATGGTGAGCAGATTTATCCGGTGTTCGTGAACAACGTCAATGGCCATGTGCGGCTGGGCTATATCGACCCGCTCATGGTCAAACAGGTAAAGACCGACCCGGACAATATCGAGATCGTCAGGGAGATCGTGCTCAAGAGCGGCCCGGGCCGGAGCGAGCTGCGGCTGCCGGTGATTAGTTTGGATGAGGACCCCAGCTCAGACAGCTTCGGCCGGTTGGTGGGCCTAAATCCAGTGCCGGATAAAGGCCCGGCCGGGGTCTTGTTCTTTGCCATCAATAAAGTTTCCAATGCCACCCGTGGGGTTTCTGATTTGGCCTGTCTGGCTGACTGGCTGGACATCTACGACCAGACCCTGTTCGGGGCTGCCGAGCGGGCCCAGTTAGCCAGCGCGTTTGTCTGGGATGTCAAGCTGGAGGGGTTCAATCAGGAGCAGATACAGGACTGGTTGAAGTCTAACGCCACTCCTAAGCCGGGGTCGCTGAGAGCGCACAACGAAAAGGTCCAATGGAACGCGGTCGCGCCGGAGCTGAACGCGCAGGATATCGCCGGCCACGTGAGGACGATCAAAAACCACCTTCTCGGCGGCGCCGGCTTCCCGGAACATTGGTTCGCCGATGGTGGCAATGTGAACCGGGCCACCGCGCTTTCGATGGGCGACCCCACCTTGAAAAAGCTCACCGCCCGGCAGCGATATTTCAAATACATGATCAAGCATATCTTCCGGTTCGTTTTGGACCAGGCGGTTATCGCCGGCAGGCTGCCCAGGGATATCGACCTGTCCTTCTCAGTCGATATGCCCGAGCTGTCGATTAAGGATATGGGCAAGATCGCCGCGGTGATGAATCAGACCAGCGCGGCGTTGGTTATCGCGCGCGATAACCAGTGGGTCTCAGATGGGACCGCCCGCCGCATCTTTGCCATGCTGGCCGGCCAGCTGGGAGTGGAGGTGGACCCCAATCAAGAGGCGCAGCAGTTGCAGGTTAGTGAAAACCGAAATGGTTGCTGTCTGGGGAAGAACTCTTTTTAAAGGGTTTCCACCACAGACAACAGACGTCTTAGGAGAAGCGAATGGTGCCCAGGACAAAGTCAGTTGAGGAGAAGCAGGTTTCCCGTCGGCGGAGATTAACTCCGTTTGAGCGGGCCATGAAGGAGTTGGGTTTGACCCGGGCCGACATCCTCAGCCACAAGGAATATTCAGATAAGTCCGTCTTTGTGACCATCAATGGCCGAAAACTATTCTGGGGAAAGAAGGAGAAAGTCTGATGTCATACCCGAATGAACACGCGGCCAGACTCAAGGACCCTGACCAGTACGATGAGCTTCGCCGGGAGAATAACGGGTTCGGGAATGGCATCCACGCCATTTTCGGCATCAAGGAAGGTCAGAATAGAAAGGCTGAATTGCAAGCCATTCGGTTTGATAAAAAGAAATTCACCGAGTCCGAGGCTGAAAAATGGCTCAAAGATCATGATCACCAGCCGCTTGAGTTCGAGCCCGCTTCTGAGCAGCTGAACGAGACTTATCAGCCGGGCGGGTCCTGCCAGCTCATTGAAAAGACCGAGCCGACCGGCAAGGTCTGGCAGGTGCTGTTAATCAAGCCTGGTACATCGAAGAACAACAACCATTATCCAGCGGAGACATTGGCAAGGGCTGCTCCGCTGTTTGAGAGCAAAAGAGCCTTCGCTGATCATGCCACCGAGAGCGAACGCCGGGGCAGGCCGGAAAGATCCATCCGCGACGTGGTCGGCTGGTTCGATTCGGTGCGGGCCGAGGCGCGCGGGCTGATCGCCCGGTTCCATATCCTGGAGAGCGCCGACTGGTTGCGGGTCATGCTGGTGGACGCGTTTATGCGCGGGCGGGCTGACCTGGTCGGCTTCAGCATAGATGCGGAGGGCAAAGTGTCTTCCCGGATATATGGGGGGAGAAAGGTTAGATGGGTTGAATCAATCGAGCGGGTGAATTCGGTTGATGTAGTTACCGAGCCGGCCGCCGGTGGAGAGTTGGTTAAGCTGGTGGCCTCGGCCAAAGGAGAGGAGGAGAGTGAAGTGGACTTTGAAAAGTTAACCCTTGAGGAAATCAAGGAGAAACGGCCTGACCTGTTAGAAGGTCTGGTGCCCAAGGAGAGGGTCGAGAAGGTCAAGGAGTCGGCCAAGCTGGAGGAGAAGATCGCGGCTATGGAGCGAAGGCAAATCCTTCAGGAGGCCCTGGCCGAATCCAAGCTGCCCGAGATCACCCAGAGCAAGATTCGCAAGCTGTATACGGGCAGGGTATTCACCAGGAAGGAGCTCGACCAGAGCATCAACGACGAGCGGGAATACCTGGCCAAGTTCGAGGAATCGGGCAAGGTCAAGGGCGCGGGCATAAGCCTGATCGAGGTCGGCGATTCTGAAAAAGACAGGTGGCAGAGGGCCATGGATGGGCTGTTCGCCGGCGACAATATTGACGGCGTGGCCCGGTTCCGTTGCTTCCATGAGTCTTACCGGGTTATCACCGGCAAGGTTATTGAGGAGGCGTTCTCGCTCAGGGAATCCTCGCCTCAGCGCTTAAAGGAGTCTCTGGATAGTACCTCCTGGGCGGAGATTCTGGGAGACTCCATCACCCGGCGCATGGTGGCTGAATATGCTCAGCCTCCCCTTAATGACTGGCGCAAGATCGTCTCCGATATAGTGCCGATCAAGGATTTCCGCACTCAGCGCCGGATGCGCCTGGGC
>JAZFTZ010000079.1:0-5744 GCA_036446955.1 Thermodesulfobacteriota bacterium | reverse complement strand
GAGCAACCCCAACGACCTCAAGAGATGGGGCAAGGCTATGACGAAAGCCACCGGGTATGTCAAGCAGAACCGGGACTGGGCCATCAAGGAGATTCAGTCGGGACTGGGCTTTTCGCAAAAGGCGGCCGAGATTGTGTATCCCCGTTTAAAATTCTTTCCCGGCGGCCGGATAGAGAGAGAAGCGGTGAAAAACGTGAGGAACTTCTTGATAGAGTATGGCCTCTTGAAGGATGCAAAAACCCCTAAAGTGGATGAGCTCTTCACCAACCAGTTCACTCAATAAGAAGGGAAGATGAGTTTTTCTCAGAATTGGCGGGGTGGTTTTATAGGGGCGAGGATATAGAGCTGGTTTCCCTTCCAGTATCTTAAGATACCTCATCGGAATGTCGAACTTCCCCATCCCGGCATGGAGGGGAGAGAGAGCAACTACCAGTTTAGCCGGTATATTGATAACGCCCAAGGCGATATTTATATCTCTTAAGCCCTGGTAACGCGCTTAAGTTTGCCAGCCTGGGTGTTCCAGGAAAGATGATGTACGCCCAGGCAATTTGAAGATATTATCATCAAGGAGAGGAAATGGCTTTTAATGACCTTAGAGAGTACCTGGAGGAAGTGGACAAGCTAGGCGAACTGAGAACCCTGACCAACGTGCATTGGGACCTGGAGATAGGGCGGATAACGGATATCCTTTGCCACCGGGAGAATTCCCCGGCCGTGCTTATTGATGAAATTACCGGCTATCCCAAGGGCTATAGAGTACTCCTAAACGCCCAGGGCTCATTAACCCGGCTGTCTATGTGTCTGGGGCTGCCGATTCTAGAAAAGCCCATGGAACTTGTCCGTGCCTGGCGGGACAAGATTAAGGCTGCGAAGATGATCCCTCCCAAGGTGGTCAAAGAAGGTCCGGTGCTGGAAAACGTCAAAGAGGGCAAGGATATAGACCTGTGGAAATTCCCCGTTCCCAAGTGGCACCCGCTGGACGGAGGCCGGTACTTGGGCACCGGCAGCGTTACCATTACCCGGGATCCGGATGAGGGCTGGGTGAATCTGGGTACCTACCGGGTCATGGTGCACAACGAGTCTATGGTGGGATTTTATATCTCCCCGGGAAAGCACGGCCGCATCCATAGAGAGAAATATATGGCCCGGGGCGAGATCTGCAAGGTGGCCGTTTCCTGCGGCCAGGACCCGCGCATATTTCTCGCCTCCACTATGGAATTGCCCTACGGCCTGACAGAATACGATTTTGCCGGGTATTTAAAAGGTGAACCCATCGAGGTGATTGAAAGCGATTACTCGGGCCTGCCCATCCCGGCCCACTCGGAGATAGTCATCGAGGGAGAGGCCGTCTTTGACGAACTGGTCGAGGAAGGCCCCTTTGGGGAATGGACCGGCTACTACGGCAGTGGCTCCCGCATGGAGCCGGTGCTCAAGGTGAAAAGATTGATGTACAGAAACGACCCGATAATTATGGGCCAACCGCCGGGCAAGCCCCCCTGGGAGACCACCCGAGTAAGCGGCATCAATCGCTCCGCCCTGCTCTGGGATGAGATGGAGAAGGCCGGCGTCCCTGACGTCAAGGGGGTGTGGTGCCACCCCGCGGCCGGGGGACGCATGTTCAACGTGGTAGCCATAAAGCAGAGGTATCCTGGCCATGCCCGCCAAGCCGGGCTTCTGGCCGCCAGTTGCCACTCGGGAGCTTACAGCGGCCGTTACGTGATAGTAGTGGACGATGATATAGACCCCAGCGACACCAACGACGTCCTTTGGGCGTTGAGCACTCGCTCCGACCCGGCGGGTGATATTGAGATCGTCCGCCGCTGCTGGAGCACCTCGCTTGATCCCTTGGTCAGGAAGGGCCAGCCAACCCTTAATTCCAGGGCAATCATAGATGCCACCCGCCCGTATGAATGGATGGACGAATTCCCGCCTGTGGTCGCGTTCGATCCCCAGGATCTGGAAGAGACCATGAGAAAGTGGGGCAAATTAATCTACGAATAAGGCTGGCGTGCGATCAAGAGAACAGGCACGGCCTATTCCCTCCCGGGGACTTCGGAGTAACAGTACCTCCCCTTAGCGGCAAGAGTTTTATGGCTTACCCCGGGCAATTTTAGAATAACTGGGATTTCGTAACTTCCTCATTCTTTGGGGAATATGACCCCCTGCTGAAAATCGATGAGCTGAAACCAGCGGTTGGCTCAAACAAGGTAATATTTGGTTTAACCCGCTTGCTTCAGATCTGGTCGCTATCAGGTTAGCTTCTGGGCGAAGATCCCGGTTAAGCCCTCCTTTTTCACCCTGTCTCTTACTTCCTGGCCGTCGGCGTTGAAAAGACCGATCTTTTTTATCCGCTCCAAGAAAACACCCCGATAGTTACATCTCGATTTCAGCCCCTCCTCTGATGCCGCCTTCTCCTTTATGAAGGCGATGAAATCGCCTATGGCTGTGCTTCTGGGTAACTGGATACCCTCTTTGCCCAAGGCGTATCTGGCCGCATTGTGACCGGCTAGGATGCCGGTAGTGATGGCCGGATGGATTCCGGATACCGGCCCGGACTTCTCTCCGGCGCAATAAAGGTTGGCAACCCCCTCCACCTTCATACTGTTATCCCGAGGCGCCATCGCGAGGAACCGGACCGCGTTGCCAACTCCGCCGCTGATAGGATCGGCCATGCGGGCATTCTCAAACCCGGGAACACAGTGCAACTCATCCAAAGGCATGAAGGACTGGACACTAACCTTGGCAAAACCGTTATTAAAGACAACCAGGTTTTCAATAAAGACCGGCTTGGCGTTGGCCGTGGCGGTTATCTTTTCCAGCTTATCCATTCTAATAAACTCCGGCGGAAGAGGAACGATGATGTAACCGTTCCTATCCAGCTCGGAAACGATCTGGGCAGCCAGAGAATTCTTCTCCAACATAAAAGCCGAGCTCAGCGCACCTGGCGTTCCATCCTTTCTTCGGCACATGAAATCCCTAACCCCGGCCTTAGCGCTTATGCTGACTCTACCTCCGAAGGTGGGGCACCTCATAATGCACATAACGCAGCCGAAGCCGTACTTGCTGCATTCAGCCACCGTGCCTATACTGCCGGTGGCGTCAACAAAGCTCTCCCCCTCCAGCCGGGTGTTGTCATCCAGAACAACGTGGGTAATCGAGTCCGCTTTCATTGCCACGTCTTTCACCCGGGAACTCAATCGGACCTTCACCCCCAAGGACCCCAGCGCATCCCTGAGCGCTCCCTCCAGCCGGATGACGCTGAAAACCTGGGTCCCCCTTTTGCCCAGCTTCTCTATAAAATCAATTTTGTGGGTGACCACCGATTCGATAGCCTCCCAGATGTCCCCCGCACCCATAGCCTTGGCTTCCTCAACCGCGATAGAACCGCCCTCGCCGGTCAATACACCGGTCAACAAGCCCAGGCCGGCAAGCATGTCGGTTTTCTCCAGCAATATCACCTCGGTGCCGGCCCTGGCGGCCGCTGCCGCGGCCGCGCAGCCGGAAAAACCTCCTCCCACAACCACTGTCGCCATCTTCTTCCCTCCCGGCAAATACAGTTGTTGAGCCATTTGTCCAGTCTGGTTCTTACCTGGCCCGCTGGTAAAACTTAGTCCAGTGTTCAGCCTGGCACCTTAAGCAACGGGCGTTCTCCGTCCCCCCTGGCCTGCCTATCGCTCACGCCAGGCTGCCTACTATATAGTAGTTATGCGACATCGTTGAGATTCCCCAGGGGAACGGGGGCGCGGGTGTTATTGTGGGGAAAACCTTCTCTGGGAAGAACCCTTTCCTAAATTTTGAGTTATGTTTTGATTGGCGTTCCTTGGCCAATCAAAATCTAACCCCAAGTTTGGGAGGGGGATGGGGGGTAACCCTTTACAAAGGGTTACCCCCCACAAAGATTATTCCCGTTAGTCCTCCGGCACCCCGCGAAAGACCCAGGAGGAATCTATCTCGGGCAGGCCGTATTGCGGCCATCTTTTAATCACTTCTTCCAGGCATTTTCTTGGCGGCAAGGCTATTTGGGGATAGACCCATTTCTTAGTGGCATCGATGATTACCTTTGCCCCGGTCCTCTCCCCTACTGGGAAGGCCTCGTCAGGCGCGGCCGAGGGGTCCATGAGCAGGGCGGAGGTAACCGGGGTAAAATGAATATCCTTTTCCGGCCTGACCCTGAAACCCAGGGCCCATTCCCGGGCAAAGGGGTCGCGGATGTCAACATCATCATCTACAATAACTATCCACTTGCTCCAGGTGCCACCCAGACAACCGATGGAGGCTGAGGCTATCTGTTGCACCTGCCCGACGTAAAGCTTGTTGATGCTTATCCATAGCCAGGCCACCGCGCCGCCGGACTCCGGCATATGCACGTCAACAATTCCCGGCAGCTTCAAATCCTGGGTCAGGTGTTTCCACAGCGTGCCCTCGGAAAGGGCCTGCCGGACTCCACTGGACTCACTGGGCGGCATCTGGCTCAGCACACCCAAAATTATCGGATTCCTCCGATGAGTTATACACTTGACGTGAAATATGGGCATGCCGAAGGGCGCCGAAGCCATGTACCCGGTCCACTCCCCGAACGGCCCTTCGGGCTCCACCTCATTGGGAAGGAACTCTCCTTCGATCACCATCTCCGCGCTGGCCGGCACTTCCATATCAATGGTCTCGCACTTGACCAACTCGAGGGGTTGGCATCTAATTCCTCCGGCTACACCCAGTTCATCCACGTTGAAGGGCAACTTGGTTACTCCCCCCATATACACGCTGGGATCACAGCCGATGACCGCGGCGGCCTCGTGTTTGGCATTCAGGCGGTCGTACTTCCCTTGAATGAAGGCGCCATGCTTCTCCCCGTGAGAATAATAGACGCCGGTCTTGTCCCTGGCCTTAATCTGACAGCGATACATTCCTACGTTTCTGACCTTAGTCTCCGGGTCTTTAGATATCCATACCGGCTGGAGGAAGGCGCCGGCATCCTTTTCCGGCGTCCAGACCGGAATAGGAAACTTGTGCAGGTCAATATCTTTACCCTTTAATACGACCTCCTTACAAGGCGCGGTCTCTACCATGATAGGGGCAATGGGCCGGGCTTGAGCCTGGCTCCATTTTCCATGGATGGAGGGTACGTCCGGAGAACACTCCATGGCCAGGGCCTGAACCTCTTTGGACGCGCCAATGGCTCCTACCACCACCGGGGAGTCGAATCCCCTAATCTTGCGAAAACCGATGGCAAACCTCTTCTCCGAGGGCAGTCCTCGGAAGACGGCCCGGGCCACACAGCTTAATTCCCAATCCACCTCCACCTCGGCCTCAACCCATTTCAGCAGACCGGCTTTCTCTAAACAGGTGAGATAGTCTCGGAAGTCCCTGTAAGGCATCAACTACTCCTTTAGCGTCCAGCTAGAACCTCGTCAATCAGGCTATGGTCCACTACGTCTTCAGCCCGGGGCTCGGTCTTGGTGAACCCATACTCCCTGAGTAACCTCACCGTATTCTGCATTCCCTTCAAATTTAACTTGGCATTGGGCGACATCAAGGGGGGTTTTTCCATCTGGGTGATCAAGCCTATTTTCACCTCCTTGGACCAGATCTTCAGGGTCTCGGCCGGATTGGCATGGACGAATTTGACTCCCTCCAGATAGGCCTTCATAAATCTCCTGGCCACTGCCCGCTTCTTGGTCAGCAACTCGTGGGACATGACCAAAATCATGGTATTCCAGCCATCCTTGTTTATATCCAGGTCGTGG
>JAZFTZ010000078.1:0-11521 GCA_036446955.1 Thermodesulfobacteriota bacterium | reverse complement strand
GTCAGACATCACCGGCACCGACATCCTGGAGGAGGAGGCGGGCAGCCGACGGCGCCAGTTCCGATTCTTGAAAGGGCCCATCTTCACTAACATATTGCTGGCCGATGAAATAAACCGGACTCCGCCCAAGACTCAGGCCGCACTTCTCCAGGCCATGCAGGAATACAATGTAACCGCGGGCGGCGTTACCTATCTGCTTGATCTACCCTTTTTCGTATTGGCTACTCAAAACCCGATAGAGCAGGAGGGCACCTATCCCCTGCCTGAGGCCCAGCTGGACAGGTTTATGTTTAACGTAGGCATGGATTACCCTCCCTTTGAGCAAGAGGTGGAGATCGTGGCCAAGACCACCTCTTCCTCTACCCCCCAGCTAAGAGAGATATTAAACGGCCCTAAGATCCTGGAGATGCAGGAGCTGGTCAGGAGAGTGCCGGTCTCGTCATTCGTTATCGAATACGCGGTTAAACTGGTGCGCCTATCCAGACCTCAGGAACCCCAGGCACCTCCCTTCGTCAAGGATCGGGTTGACTGGGGCGCCGGCCCCCGGGGCTCTCAACAATTAATACTGGCCTCCAAAGCCAGAGCCATCATGCACGGCCGATTCGTGGCCTCAGTGGAAGACGTTCAGGCCGTTGCTACCTCTATACTCAGACACAGGATAATATGCAATTTCAGGGCCCAGGCCGAGGGGATCGGCTCGCTGGATATAATCAAGCGTCTTTTAGAGGAGATCAAGCCCGAGCCCGATAGGAGATGAGGCCGCCGGCATGAAGCAGGAGAGCAATTATTTCGACCCCAATATATTAGCCCATATCAACGGCTTACTTCTTCGCGCCCGCCTGGTGGTGGATGGCCTGTTGCTGGGCATCCATAAAAGCCGGGCCAAGGGATTAAGCACCGATTTTGAGGAGTACCGGGAATATTCTCCTGGGGATGATGTGAGACATCTTGATTGGAAGTCCTATGCTAAATTTGACCGTTATTTCATCAAGGAATATCGCCGGACCACCAACCTGAAGACACAGATCCTGCTGGATGTCAGCGGTTCCATGGATTATAGCTCTGCTAAGCTGAGCAAGTTTGATTATGGCTGTTTGCTGGCTGCCTGCCTATCCCACTTGATGCTCAGGCAGCAGGATGCCGTCGGCCTGGTAACCTTCTCGGAAAAAGTGGTAAACGTCGTTCCCGCCAGGGCGCGCCAGGGTCATCTGATGGCTATACTGGAGGCTCTGGAGGGAAGTCGGCCCCAGGGAAAGTCGGCGGCCGGCCCGGTGTTGCAACAGCTGGCCGCGGGTTTAGCCGGCCGGGGTCTGGTCGTGCTCATATCCGATCTATTGGACGAGTCGGAAGAAGTGTTGAAAGGGATTAAACATCTTCGCTACCGCGGAAATGATGTTATCGTATTTCACCTCTTGGATAGGGATGAGCTTGATTTTCCTTTCTCGGAGGTCACCAGGTTTGAGGACCTGGAAGAGGACCTTAAGCTGTTGACCGATCCTAGGGAGATCAGGAAAACTTATCTGCAGGCTATCACTTCTCTAATAGATACCTACCGCGGCGGTTGTGGTGCTAACTCGGTAGACTATGTCTTATTGAATACCTCCACCCCGTTGGATAGGGGCTTGGTCAGCTATCTGTCATGGAGAGATAAAGGCATTTTTAATCCTTAAAAGGCAAGGCCTGTGGGTATCTCCTTTATCAGCCCCTTCTTTCTACTGGGGCTTGCCGGCATAGCTATTCCGATACTGATCCACCGATTGAGCCAGAAGCGGGCCCGGGTGATTAAGTTCCCCGCGGTGAGACTGTTACTGGCCTCCCAAAAGCAACTGGCCAAGCCGTTAAGACTCAAGCACCTTCTCCTGTTAGCTTTGCGTATCCTGATAGTGGCCAGCCTGTCATTTATGCTGGCCCGACCTGTCCTGGTCAGCTGGCCTGGGTTCACCCTGGCCGGTGAGAGCCGACTGGCCCTGGGGTTAATTATCGATAACTCCGCCAGCATGAGATACATTCAGACCTTGTCGGATAGAGCCACTCAGGCCAAAGAAGCGGCCCTAGCCATCCTTAACAGCCTGGAGCAGGTGGGCAGGGTCTTGGTCATTCCAACGGTCGCTGCGCCGGCCTCAGCACCTCGCGCTCAGCTCTTAGCCCCTGAGGAGGCGATAAGAGAGCTTAAAGCTCTAACCGTCGGCTTTGGCAGTGGCGACCTTATCCATGCCTTCAGCCAAGCGTACCAAGGTCTTCGCCCCTGGAAAGGACAGAAGGAGATCGTTATCGTAACCGACCTGACCAAGGGAGAATGGGAGCGGTTCAACCTGGCCCAGGTAACGGCATTCGACAGCCAACTGCCGGTCAACCTGGTCCGGCTGGGAGGCGAAAAAAGAGACGATAACACGGCTGTCCTGTCGGCCCAGCTTGTTGATGCGCCGGTGGTCGGGGTAGCGAGCTCAGTGCAAGTGGTGCTGGTTAATTACGGCCAAAGGCCGGTCAAGGGCCTGGCAGTTAAGCTTTTACTCGATGGTCGAAACACGGACCAAAAGACGGTAGACCTTGAACCCTTTGAACGGGTAAAGACCATTCTGGAGTTTCGCGCCGACCGGTCCGGCTGGGTGCGGGCGGAAGTTAACATAACCCAGGATAAGCTGGCTGTCGATGATAGTTACTACCTGACCCTAAAGCTGACGGAAAAACTTCGCGCCCTGGTGGTAGACGGGGACCCCAAGACCTCCCTTAAGGGCAGCGAAACCTACTACTTGGTTAACGCGCTCAATCCCAAGGGGACCGCGGAGGACTCCGTGGTAGTGCCCCGGGTCATAACCCCTGATGAACTAACCCAGCTCGACCTTGCTCCCTACCCGTTGATGGCCCTGGCTAATCTGGAAAAGCTGACCACCGCCCAGGCGGAGCGGTTGTTTAATCAAGTGAAGGCCGGCGCCAGCTTATTCATATTTTTGGGCGACAAGGTAGTGGCCGAGAGGTACAACGCGGCCCTGTACGACGGCCCTGTCCATATACTGCCCCAAAGACTGCGGGCTGTTTACCAGGGCGCCCAAGGTAAGCCCGAAAGGATAGGCGAGATAGATTTTGACCATCCCGCGCTCTCCATATTCAATGGAGCCAGTGCTGGTTTGACCTCGGCCAGGTTCTATCGCTATTTTCTCCTGGACAGGAGCGAGCGCAGGCCTGGGTCCCGCACCCTGCTGGCCAGCCGGCGAGGCGATCCCTTGTTGGTGCAGGGCCAAGTGGGCCGGGGTAAGGTGTTTCTGTTCACCTCGTCAGCAGACGCGGATTGGAACGACCTGAGCTTGAAAACAGGTTACCTGCCCCTTATCCAAAGCCTGCTCAGGTACGGGGCCGGTCTTCAAACAACAAAACAGGAAACCAGTACCTGGGTGGGGCAGCCGTTTGAATTCTCCCGGCCCGGGGTAATGGGGAGCAGGATAGCAACAGTGACCGACCCCGCCGGCCAAGAGGCAACCGTAATGGTCAACTCAGAGGAAGGCAAAACCAGCGGCAGGTACTCAGCTACGTTTTCTCCAGGTCTGTATAACCTATCCTTGGACGGCGTTCAGTGGCTTAAGGCGGTTAACGTTCCCCGGGAGGAATCTGATTTGGCCAAGGTCACAAAGGAAGAGCTGGCCAATAAGCTGGCTGGCACGCCGGTTTCGGTGGTGAACTACCGCACAGCGGAGGATCTGGCGGCTCTTATCGGCACTCGAAAAGAGCTATGGCCGGCCCTATTGATATTCATGATCATCCTTCTGGTCGGGGAAGCCATAGTTGCCAACCGGCTGTAAGGCTTACGAGGTGGATGTGATTTCACGACGCGGGTTTATTCGGCTGTTGGCTTCGGCCAGCGGAGCAATGCTCGGCTGGCCCAATCTATCCAGCGGATACGAGGCCAACCAGGCGGGAAAGTTCATTCTGGCCCAGTTACGCTACCGGGGAGGCGATTGGGACCCTCATCCCCAGTACCTCACTCCCTTTATCGAGGAACTGGAACAGCGGACAAGCGTAGACGCGGCCAGCAAGCGCCGGGTGGTGCGCGCCCTGGATAACAGCCTGTTTCTCAGCCCGTTTATTTACCTGATGGGCCGGTATGAGTTCGCGCCCTTCACAGCTGAGGAGAGGCAGGCGCTGGCCCGTTTTCTCAAAATGGGAGGCTTTCTGCTAGCTGATGACAGCCTGGGACAACCGGGTTATGGTTTCGATAAGAGTTTCCGGCGAGAGATGAAACAGATTCTTCCCAATCACCAACTCACCAGGCTGCCAGCGGAGCATGCCGTCTACCGCAGCTTCTATATCTTGCGACAGGTAGCCGGACGGCTGGCCGTCAGCCCCTATCTGGAGGGAATCAGCTTAGGCAACTGGACCCCGGTCATATACTGCCAGAACGATTTGGCCGGGGCCTGGGCGCGGGATAAGCTGGGCCGCTGGCTCTATCCGGTGATCCCGGGAGGAGATGAGCAACGCTCCCTGGCCTTCAGGGCAGGGATAAATATAGTGATCTATGCCTTGACCGGCGATTACAAGAATGATTTGATCCATCACCCGTTCTTAAAGAAGCGGCTTAACCTTTAGGGAGGACCCCCTTGTCCTGGCTGGAATTCGCTGGAACGCTCTCCCTCAGACTCGTCTGGCCGGCATGGCTGCTGGCCCTGGTGGTGATGCTCTCCGCCGGTCTATTGGTCTGGCAATACCACCGGCTAAAGAGACATCTACCCACCAGGCGAGCAGTCCTCTTGTCCTGTTTGCGCGGGGTGGTGTTGGCGATCTTGATCTTTTTCGCGTTCGATCCCTCGCTGCTGGTAAGCAAAACAGAGAATCTTAAACCCAAACTGGCTATCCTGGTCGATACCTCCCAAAGCATGGCCCTGGAGGAAGCGAACAATAAGAGCCGGTTGGAAGGGGCCAAGGACATCTTGACCCAGGGTGAAGTTCCCTTGCTAGACAGACTGACTGAAAAGTACGACGTCAGCCTCTATTCCTTCGCGGAAGGACTACGTTCCCTGGACGCCGGTGAACTAACGGCGCTGAACGCGCGCGGCAGGGCCTCAGATTTAATCTCCGCCCTGTTTCGAATCGGCGATTCAGGACGGCTCCCCCGGCCAGCCCTGGCCTTGATATTAAGTGACGGAAAGATCCGCTGGGACGGTGAGGCGGAAAAGCTATTATCACGACTTGAGGTCCCCTTGTGGACGGTCCCCCTGGCCAACCTGGCCGATTACAAGGATCTGGCCATCACCGAGGTGAGGGTACCGGACCTGGCGTTTCGGGACAAGCCGGTCAGGATCGACTTCACTATCAAGGGGTACGGTTATGCCGGCACCTCCGTTTCCATTGTCTTGAAAAGGAAGGAAAAGCTCCTGGCCCGCACCAGCGCGCACATCAACAAGGACCGCTTCCAGGGCAGCCTCTCCCTCTCCTTCGTCCCCCATGAGCTAGGCCAATATCAGCTTTCCCTGGCTATGCCGCTTAAACCGGGGGAAAGAGTTTCAGCCAATAACAGCGTTAATATCCTGATAAATGTGCTCAGAGACAAGATAAGGGTGCTCATGGTATCGGGCAAGCCTTCCTTCGGCTACCGATTCTTGCGCGCGGCATTAAAGGGGGACCCCAGCATCGACCTTCTCTCCTTCGTCATCTTGCGCACCCCGACCGACGTAATGAACGTCCGCCAGAACGAGCAAGCCCTGATACCCTTTCCAGTGGATACATTATTCGATAAAGAGCTAACCAGCTTTGATCTGGTGGTCTTCGACAACTTTTCCTACATATCCTACTTCGGTACCCCCTATCTGGAGAACATCAAGGAGTTCGTCAAAAGGGGAGGGGCCTTCGCCATGCTGGGAGGAGATAAGTCCTTCGGCGACGGGGGCTATGGGCGAACCCCGTTAGAGGAGATAATGCCGCTTGCGTTCCCTGCCCCTTCCAGTTATCAGCCCGCGGAGTTAGGTTCCTTGCAATTGACCAAGGCAGGCAAGGAACATCCGCTAACCCGGCTGGTCGCTGACAAAGAAGAGAATGTCAAGCTTTGGCTTTCGTTGCCCGCCATTGACGGGTACAATCGGTTAGAACCCGCTGGCCGGGGCACCGTGCTGGTTACCGCGCGGCCGGATATTCCTATTTTGGCGGTGGCTAACGTGGGTCAGGGCCGGACTCTGGCGCTGACAACCGACTACGCCTGGAACTGGTACATGGGCCGGGTGGCCAAGGGGCAGAGCAACCAACCTTACTTGAGATTAATGACCCAGATGGTTCGCTGGCTGGTAAAGGATCCCGGGCTCAGCATGCTGGGAATAGAACCCGCGCGACCGGCCGGTGTTAACGAAGAATCCCAGATAAAGGTCAAGCTGCGGCAAGAAGTAGGCTCTGAAGCCGTACGGCTAACGGGCTGGGTGACCGACCCGGAGGGGGTAAGGAACCCCCTGGATCTCCGTCCCTCGGGATTGGGTCAGTACGCGGCTCGATTCACTCCGGATAAGGAGGGGATATACAGTTTTAAGGTCGAGCTGCGCGCCAAGGGGCAATTACTGGAGCAAGCGGAAGCCAAGCAGATTATCTCCTCGGCCAGTGGTGAATTCGTTGATCCCGCGCCTGACCCGGATTTACTAAGCAAGCTGGCGCAATTAAGCGGCGGAAGATTCGTCGATAACAGCCGGCAACTGGGCGAGATAATGAAGATTGACCGCCAGCTGCCTCAAACCAGGCTTATAGAACAAAGGCGGCTGCCGTTATGGGGAACACCATTTGCCCTGGCTTTCGTCCTGGTCATTCTTTCCCTGGAATGGTTCTTGCGGCGAAGATGGGGACTTATCTGAGCCGGAAAAGGAGGGAGGTAAATTGACACGACATATCTGGCTTTTTGCTCTCCTAGCCTTGGTCATCCCCAGCAATACCCAGGGGGCGTGCCGGAACATCGATCTCGCTGACGGAGGGATCAAGTCCTTTTTTTCCCTTCGCTCCGCCCATGCCGGTTCCGGTTTGATCAGGATTCAATGGTACGGCCATAATTTCTTTCAGCTAACCTCCAGCCGGGGCACAAGAGTGTTCACCGACCCTTTCGGCCCGATAGGTTACCCCATGCCGGATGTCTCCGGCCACCTAGTGACCGTCGGCCGGGAGCACGGCAACCATAACAACGTGGAATTGATCAAGGGGAACCCAAGAGTGTTCAGAGGCATAGGCGGTTTTGGCGGAGATTGGACCAGGGTGCAGACCACGGTCAGAGACGTCTTGGTGTACAACGTTCCCATCTATCAGCGGGGGTTCTCCGGCCATCTTAAAGGCGCCGCCTTCGTATTCGAGATGGACGGCCTCTGCATAGCACACCTGGGGGATTTGAGCAGTAAGCTCAACCCTGACCAGCTGGAGTTGTTGGGCCGGGTTGACATCGCGCTTATACCTGTAGGGGGCAGATTCACCATGGGACCGGAGACCGCCCTGGAGGTGATTAAACAGTTTAAACCGAAGATAGCCGTTCCCATGCATTACTGGAATAACCTGGCCGCCCTGGAAACCTTTACCAGCGGCCCGTTCAAGGCCCGGTTTTTCTCTACCAGCTCCTTCACCGTGAGCAAAGATAGCCTGCCGGCCAGTACTACAATATACGTGCTTAAATCACCAGGCCGCTGGACATACGAGTAATCTTAGGAAAACTTTGTGCGGGGGGACCCCTTTGAAAAGGGTTTCCCCCCGCACCCCTCTCCCAAACTTTGAGCTAGGTTTTTATTGGCGTTTTTGCGCCAATAAAAACCAACTAGAACGGGGTAGGGGGTTCCAAGGGGAACGGGCCCGCGGCCCCGTCCCCCTTGGAAAGACTTAGCCTATCTCCCTTGCCTCCCTCATTGACTTGTGTTAATGTTAATCGAATTCCCCCTAACCATTATCCCGAAAGGAGCCGCGCATGTCTCAGGACTTGAGAAGTTTCTTGAAGCAAATCTCTGCTGAGATTCTGGAGGTTTCCAAGGAAGTTGATCCCAAAACTGAGATCGGAACTCTTTGTTCTCAGAGCGAACATCCCATCATCTTCAATAACATCAAAGACTATTCCGGCTGGCGGATATGCGACCGAATAATAAGTACCCGCAAGCTTCAGGCGGTGGCTCTCAATACTACTCCAGAGCGGGTGGTTCCTGAGCTGGCTAAGCGAATCACTCTTGGCGCCGGCTCCAAGAAGGTGGTCAAGGATGGACCGGTTAAGGAGGTTATACTCACCGGCGAAGAGGCCAGCTTTTTCAAGTTACCTATTTGCAAACACTCCGAGGGGGACGCTGGCCTGTACATAGGAGGCGGCATCAACATTACCCGAGACCCGGATACCGGTGTCCAGAACGAGTCCATGCTGCGCACCCAGATAAAGTCGGATAGGAAAGCCGGGTTCCTCATGGCCAGAAGACACAACTATGCTCATTACGAGAAATACGAGGCCAAAAATGAACCCATGCCCATGGCCATGGCTATCGGAGTACATCCGGCCTATGAGATCGCGGTGAACTACAGCGGTCTCCACGAAGGCTTCGATGAATTTGAGATAGGCGCCATGCTTATTGGAGAAACGGTGGAGCTGGTCAAATGCCACACCTGTGATTTGTATGTGCCGGCCGATGCCGAGATCGTTATTGAGGGGGAAGTTCCTCCCCATGTAAGGGAGAAAGAGGGGCCCTTCGGCGAGTTCCAACTCTATACGGGTAAGGAAAAAATGAGCCCGGTTTGGAATATCAAAGCCATCACCATGAGGAAAGACGCCATCTACCGCCACCTGAATGCCACCGCGGTTACCGACCACCAGGCGTTAGGCTGTTTGCCCAACGAGGCCGAGGTGTTCAATAACGTCCGCCGGGTATACGGCCGGACCGAGGTCCATGATGTCTTCTGCCCACCCTGGGCCAGGTTTACCTGTATAGTCCAGATAACCCCTAAGTACGAGGGCCATGCCAAGGCGGTGCTTATGGCCGCCATGGCCTTCAACATCCACCAAAAAGAGGTTATTGTTGTGGATGAGGATGTGAATATTTACGATCCCAAGGAAGTCCTCTGGGCCATCTCCACCCGAGTCAACCCGGCCCGGGATGTGGTAGTAGTGACTGGCACCCGGGGCCACGTGCTAGACCCTTCCGCCCCGGAAATCTCCAGTGAGGCTGAGGGGAAAGAGCCTTTCAACGGAATATTAGGGTTGGATGCCACCAGACCGTCGCCATTGAAACCCGAGGAAAGGTCAAAATTTGACAAGGCCACACCCGCGGGTGAGGGAAGGGTGTCTCTCAAAGATTTTATCTGACCGGTCTCAGGAGCCAGCACCATTTGCGGGACTCGGTGACAGGCACGAATATCTTTCGTTTGTATGGTTGATCGGATTCCATGGTGATAGGCTCAGCTGCTTTGCCAGGCTTTGAGTCTGATTTATCTAAAGTATATTTGAGCTGGAGCGGGAGATTAGAGGGTATATTCTATGAAGAGGTATTCGCCCTCACCTGAATTAAGGCCTTTCCCGCGCTGATAAGGGGGAGAAAGATGGAAGTTAAAGTCTTTACGACACCTACCTGAGGCCATTGCAAGCGGGTGAAAGAGTTTCTTTCCCAGAATAATGTGGAATTCGTAGAGTACAACGTCCTTGAGGACAAGGCAGCCTTAGACGAGATGTTACGCTTAACCCGGGCCAGATGCGTGCCGGTAGTGGTTGCCGGGGAAGATGTAATAATGGGTTTTGACCCGCCAAGACTGGCTCAGCTGGTGGCCAGGATAAAGCAAATTTAAGCCTTGAAACCAGCGGGGAAAATGATAATGGCTGAGAAGATCGGCTTCTGGATGTACAAAGTCTATGATGGCGACGTCCTCCAGGAGCGCATTATCGAGCGCATCAAGGCCAGGGGAATAGAGGTAGAGCGCGTCGACCTTGATAAGGCGGTTATAAAGGAAGGTAAAGTACTTGTGTCAGGCAGGCGGGTAGATAACCTGTCCTTATTTTTCTTTTATGAGCTCTTCGACTTTAAACAAGGGCTGATAATGCCTTATCAGTATATGGTGCTTCAGGCTCTGGCCCGGAGCATGCCAATTGTTAACCCTATCGACGCGCTCTTACTTACCGAGAACAAGTTTCTCTCCAATCTTGTCTTTGAGCAAGCCGGGCTAAGGGTGCCCCCGGCTATATTGACCAGCCAGCAGACCGATGAGCTTATTAACGCGCTCGAGTCCTGGGGCTCGCTGGTGCTAAAACCGATCTTCACTTATGGCGGTCACGGCAGCATAAGGGTAGAAAGCAAGGAGCAGCTGTCAAACATTCTGGAGCGGTTGTCCGGTTTTGAAGACCGCTTCTATGCCGAGAAGTTCATACCCAATGAACATTGGGACTGCCGAATCGACCTGGTCGACGGCCAGATAGTTTCCTACTACGGCCGCCGGGCCCGGCCGGGTAGCTGGAGAAGCAATATCGGAAGTGGCGGTGAGACCTTCAAGATTGAGCCCAGCAAAGAGATGAAAGAAATGGCCTGCCAGGCCTTCCAGGCTTCGGGGCTGGTGCTGGGAGGAGTGGATATAATTGAAAGCAAATCCCGGGAGTTATATCTGCTGGAGATAAACGGTGTATCCCGTATGGGAGACCTCCGCGATGAAAGGGAGGGAATCTGCGATAACGAGCCCAAGATCGAGGCTATCGCCAACTATATAAAAAAGGCCTTGAGCAGGTGATTTTACCCATCGGTCATGCTCAAGATGGACGTTAACCAGTTAGCGGAAATGGTTAGGAGAGTCTAGGCGCAGGTTGCCGCGCGGATATAAGCCCAGATGAGCGTGTCCTGGACCTGGGCTGTGGTGCCGGGCTTGACACATTTATCGCCTCTCAATTTGACTGCTAGGTGTTAAAATAAGGATAGAGATAGTTCCGGCAACTAGGTCTCAAGCTTTGGAGGGATAGTTGGAACGCAAGTTATATCAGTTCTGGGACTGACCTTATTGCATAAAAGTACAGTTGGTGCTTAAGGAGAAAAACCTGGACTTTGAGACGGTCGAGGTCCCTCGGGAAAAAGAAAGCAGAGGCGACCTTATCCGCCTATCCGGGCAGCTGTTGGTGCCGGTCTTGGCTGACGGCACTACGCTGATCTGCGATTCCACCCGGATAGTCAACTATCTGGAAGAGAACTATTGACGCTGATCAAGCGCTAGATATAAGGAAATATCTCCGGGTATTCAGGTATCAGCAAGTCTCTAGACTTGCGCGCTTCCTCCTTGGACGGACCCACCAAAATCACTCGGACCGGAGTGTTTTTCAATATTGAAGCAGCTACACCACCCAGGGAAAGGTCAAGCACTGCCTTTTTGGTGTGGGCGCCGATGACAATAAGGTCAGCCTGCTTCTCCTCGGCCAGCTCAATGATCACCTTGGCCGGGACTCCATCCCGGATAATGGTCTCGAGATCCAGCTTAGCCGCCAGCATCGGCTCGATGAGTTTTTTTAGTTTTTCCTCGGTGGTTTCGCCTCCTTCAACTGGAGCGACCAATCGGGAGAGAACGCTAAGAACATAAACCT
>JAZFTZ010000077.1:0-17354 GCA_036446955.1 Thermodesulfobacteriota bacterium | reverse complement strand
GCCTGACTGTTTCAATATTCCCGCAGAGACCATGGAGCCGCAGGAACTCAAGCTGCTGGTGTGGGAAAAGTTGGCCCGGCAGCTGGATTACCTGTACCGACATTCGCCATTCTATCGTGACATTTTCGATGAACGGGGCTTAAGACCCGAACAGATAAAAGATGAACAGGACCTCTCCCGTTTGCCTTTCACCACTAAAGATGAGCTAAGAGCCAGCCAAGAACGTTACCCTCCTTTGGGTGATTACATGGCCGCTCCCTGGGAGCAGGTAGTCCGTATCCACGCCTCTTCGGGCACCACCGGGATTCCCAGCTATGTCGGTATAACCAAGCAAGACAAGCGAACCTGGATGGAGATGGCCGCCCGGTGCGCCTACGCCCGAGGAGTGAGGCGGGAGAGCATCGTGGTGCATGGCTATGCGTTAAGCTTTTTCGTCGGTGGCCTGCCGGTCAAGGACGGTATCGAAGAGATAGGCGCCACTTTTGTCCCGCTGGGCACTGGCGCCTCCAGTGATCTAATCAGCGCGATAAGAAGGCTCAAGGCTGACGTGCTTTCCGGCACCCCCTCCTATATGTTTTACCTGGCCGACTACGTCCGAGCGGAATTTAAGATGGAACCTGCCGAACTAGGACTGAAAAAACTTATCGGTGGAGGTGAACCAGGGATTGGTATCCCGGCTATTCGTAAGCGGTTGGAGGATAGTTTCAATGCTCAGGCATACGAGGCCATGGGCAACGCCGATTTGGGGCCGGTCATCTTTGCCGAATGTCCGGAGAAGTCAGGGATGCACTTCCTCGCGCCTGATTTTATCCTTGCTGAGATCATTGACCACCGGGGGCGGCGAGTGGAGCTTGAGGATGGCTTGGAGGGGGAGCTGGTGTGTACCAGTTTAGATAGACAGTGCAACCCGGTACTGCGATTTCGCACCGGCGATTTGGTAAAGGTCTGGACGTCTCCCTGTCCCTGTGGCCGCACCGGCTTCAGGATTCGCTGTTTGGGCCGGCTGGACGATATGCTCCTGATGCGGGGGGTGAATGTGTTTCCTTCCGCTATCCAGGAAGTAGTCAGCGAATTCAAACAGGAGACTAACGGGATTATCCAGATCTGCCTGCCTCGGCCAGGGCCCAGGGTGGATCCGCCGCTGAAGCTGGTGGTGGAGTGCTGTCTGGCCCCCAACCAATGGCCGGGTTTTAAGGCCGGGTTGGAGCAGACCTTGAGAGAAAAGCTGATCTTTCGGGCCGATGTCCTTCTGGTGCCGCCGGGTTCCTTGCCCCGAGGTCAGAAGAAAACCCAACTGGTCAAAATATCATCGGGGAATTAAAAAGATCGCCCAGGGCAAATCCCGATATCGCGGCAAAGGCTCATGGGAAAACCATCTAGCGGGGGAACCCTTTGTAAAGGGTTCCCCCCTGAGCCCTTAGCTTGGTGCAGCTTATTTTTAAGATTCTTTAATTTTCTCGAACCGGTGTTTTAACTTCTCCATAAGCTGAGGCATGGTGGTGTATTCCATCTCCTCCAGGGGGAGCCGGTGAGGCTGGAACGGGCCATGCAGCCGCATATAGTCAGCTATTTCGTTAGCCTTTCTGCGCGCCGGGTCGAAGCTTAGATCGGCAAACATGTCCCGGGGGCCTACCAGGGTTTCTTTAGTGAGCTGAAAACCGGCGGCTATGACCCGGGGCGGGCCATCAAACCGGGCGGGGGTAGCATCGTTGAAGGAGACTGGCATTAGAGGTCCGTGATGAGAGCCGCGCATCCATCCCTCCACCAGGTGGGGATGGCTGAAGGGCTCTAATACCTCACCGACGGCAGGAAAACCGGACTGGGCGCGCACGATCATCACCGGGTCGTCCTTGCCTACGTATTTACCGGCAATCAGACTTAACCTCTGGGTTGAGGCGGCCGCGGCAATCTCCTGATCAACCTTGCGGTAGATGTATTGGATTACGTACCGATTGGGCGCGCCGATGAAGGTCAACAAGGCATAAATTTCCTCCGGACAGCTCAAGGTTATGGCCGTACTTTCCTGGACATCCATCACCCTAAAGTTAAACCCGGTGTACATGAGCGGGTCAATCACTAAACCGGGGCTGTTGAAAGGGTCAGCGAACATACGATACAGGGGCAGATTCCAGGCTCCCGGAGAGGTCTTGTCAGCCATGAAGACCAGTACCGGGTCGCTCTCGCGCAGTTCAAACTCCATTTCCGCCACACCCGGCCCCAGCCCCTTGATATTTCCACTGAAGGCATCAGAGAGAAGATCCTGACCCGCGCCGTACAGCTTCAGTTGCTTGGCTATCTCGGTGCAGGAGATAAAGGTATCCCAGGCCATCTGGTGAATATTGGCGTCATTCTCCCCCCGCTGGTGGAGCAGGATCAATTCCACGTCGTCGCCACAATTTAATACCCTGAAATCTGAGATAAGACCATTTTTCTTTGACTGGGACAGCGACTGATCGGCCGTTTCCAATAGCTTAGGATGAACCGTAGAGTGGCCAACATATCCACCGATATCTGCTTTAATTACACTGATAGTTACTCTATCCGCCATTAAGATCCTCCTTTCTGGTGGCTTAATCAAGACGGGGAAAAGCTTCTAGGGGCAGTCAGATGTATTATAGCCTTATTCTCGGACATTTCAAGGTAACTTTGAAAAATAAGTGCCAACAGGTACGTGTCCCGGGGGACGGAGCCGCGGCCCCCCACGCTCCCCTCCCAAACTTGGGGCTAGGTTTTGATTGGCCAAGCAGCGCCAATCAAAACATAACTCAAAATTTAGGAAAGGGGTCTGGGGGATAACCCTTTTTAAAGGGTTACCCCCAGAGAAGGTTTCCGTTCCCCCGCAATAACTTGACGGGTGGCGGCTTTTCTTATATATTCTCTTCGCTGTTCCATTCCGCCACCCGGGGGTTGAGAAGTGGCATCAGTTTTGGTGGTTGATGAACATCGAGAATTTCGGCTGTCACTAGCCGCCGCGCTGAAGCAGCAGGGTCATCAGGTTCATGAGGCTGCCAGCGGCCGGAGCGCGTTAAAGAAGTTGGCGATCAATGGCTTCGATCTGGTGATAACCGACCTCAAGATGGCGGATACCAGCGGTATGGATATCTTGAAATCCGCCAAAGAGAGGGATCCCCGGACAGAGGTAATGGTGATTACTTCTTATGGCTCGATAGAGTCAGCGGTAGCGGCCATGAAGAACGGTGCCATTGATTTCGTATCGAAGCCGCTGAATTCTGATCAATTATTGATCGCACTGCGGAAGGCACTGGAGCGGAAAGAGTTGTTGGCCGAGGTGCGCTTGTTGCGGCAAAAGGTTAGGGACAAGTTCGAGCTGAGCGGTATCGTGGCCCGCAGTCCCAAGATGCGCGAGCTCTTGTCCTTGTTACCTCAGATGGCGACTAGTTCCAGTCCAGTGTTAATCTTGGGCGAAACCGGCACGGGTAAGGAGTTGGTGGCTAAGGCGCTTCACAGTGAGAGCTTCCTAAGTGACAAACCTTTCGTGACCGTTAATTGCGCTGCCTTGCCGGAGAGTTTGCTGGAGAGTGAGCTCTTTGGCCATGTCCGGGGCGCATTCACCGGGGCGTTTTACGCCAAGAAAGGAATGTTGGCAGAGGCGGATGGGGGAACCATATTTTTGGACGAGATCGCAGAGCTACCTTTATCCACGCAGTCGAAGTTGCTTCGTTTCCTTGAGTGCGGCGACATCAAGCCGCTGGGGGATAACCGGACCATCAAAGTGAATGCCCGGGTTCTGGCAGCTACCAATCAAGAGTTGGAGGAGGCGCTGAGGAGCAAGCGGTTCCGAGAAGACCTTTATTACCGGTTGAACGTTCTTCAGATCAAGCTTCCGCCCTTAAGGGAGAGGAAGGAGGATATACCGGCGTTGGTTGACTATTTCATAAGATTCTTCCAGACCTCCTTGGGCAGAAAAGAGGTGGTCTTCGCTCGAGAGGCCGTGGAGGTGTTGATGAGATTTAGTTGGCCGGGAAACGTTCGCCAGCTTAGAAACGTCATGGAACGTGCCCTGGTTATGAATAGAGAGAAGAAGGTAATAGGAAAACGAGACCTCCAGCTCCCTGATGAAAAACCAGGTGCCTATCCCACCGCGAACGAACTTTTGCCCTTAACCGAGGTGGAGAAGCGCCATATTCTCGCCCGGCTGAAGCACTGCGGGGGCAATCAAAGTAAGGCGGCCCGCCTATTAGGAATATCCAAAATCACCCTCTGGCGTAAGCTTAAGGAATACGGGGTCAACCCCAAATCATTCCAGACTTAACTGTCCTGTTGTCAGGCATCAGTGACCTAGCTAATACTTCCCAGGGAAGGTTTCCCCCACAAGGACCCGCGGCCCCGTCCCCCCTGGAGACGTAACTCGATTGCTTTCCAAGCTTAATTGCCGGTAAAATAACTAATTAATAAACACTCGAGGATAAGCCAGACGATGCAATCACGCACTCTTCTCCTGGGACCGGCCGGGTCAGGCAAGACTCACCATGCCCTGACCATCTTCAAAGAGTATTGTCAGCAGAGAGGATTTCACCGAACCCTGTTTCTGCTGCCCACTGCCGGCCAGGTGGAACATGTTAAGGATTTGCTCCTGAACTCGGGGGGACTGGTCGGTTTTTTAGATTCAACCGTTACCAATTTCGAGCTTCTGGCCAGGCACCATTTCCGCCAGGGACAATGGAGAAGACGTTTGACCCCGGGGCTTAATAATTTGCTGTTGCAGGATATGCTCAAAGATCCCTCGCTAGGGAGGTTTGTTGAGTTGAGCGACAAGCCGGGGTTTTTGGAGTACGTTAACCACCTTATCCGGGAGGTCAAGGAGAGCGGCCTGGATGGGCTGGGTTTCCGCCAACTTGTAAGTCGGATTTTCGCTGGCCAGGGTGAAAGACGGGAAGCTCAATATCAGGCGGCCCGGCTTCTTGAGTTATTTCAGAATCGGATGGCCGAGCTGGGCCTTTTCGATGAGGAGGATATGCTCGAAGGATTGGCCCGAACCCTTGCTCCAGGGCCGGGTCCCTTTGCTGATCTGGAGCTGGTGATTATCGATGGATTTTACGACTTCACCCCGCTGGAGTGGCGAATAATAAAAGGAATGGCATCGTTTGTCCCGTGCATGTTAGTGACCTTGCCCTGGGATAAAAAGGGTGAACGCTTCGGGCTTTTCGGGGCGGCCGGGAGGAGCCGGGAGATCTTCACCGGGTTAGGATTTAAGCCCAGCTTTTTGAGGAACTCAGCCCGGCTGGGCTCGGAGACGTTGGGGCAACTGGAAAGCAGCATATTCTCTCCACAGAAGAGGTTCATACCCTGGGATGGCTCCCTCTCTCTGCTGGAGGCGGCTGACCGGCTGGATGAAGGCGAGCAGATCGCCCGCCGGATTAAGATATTGGTCAGGGACGCGGGTTACAGATACCGAGACATCGGCATTGTTTGCCGAAGCTCGGCCAGGTACCGGGCTATTCTGGAAAAGGCGCTCGGCCGAAACCAAATCCCCTTTCGCCTGTATGGCCCGCGTTTGCTAAGCCGGAGCCGGGTGGTAAACGAGATCAGGGCGCTGGTCAGTTTGGTTCTTGGGCCGCTGACCTGGGTTAGGTTATTGCCGGTGCTCAAATCTCGGCGTCTTTGTTTCCCTCGGGAGGCGGTAGATTGGCTTGAGATACGGGTCTTGAAGCAGAGGCCCGAGGTTGACTGGGGGGGGCTGATAGGTTTGGCCCAGGGAGAGAGTGCTAAGCTCAAGGAATTGTTCGTTTACTTGCTGGAAGCACATCAAAGGGCCCGCTTACCAGCGCGGCCGGAATTCTGGAGGCAATGGTATCAGGGGTTAATCTCTCGATTTCTCGATTTAGATTTTGGACCCCTGCCTGGGGAGGAAGAGGAAGAGTTCCGCCTCAGGGAGGAGGGCGCGGCGTTGGCTTCTTTCTTCCTCGCGCTGGCTGAGGTTTTGCAATATTGCTCCCTGACGGGAGTGGAGGAGATAGTTGGGGCCGATTTCAATCGGTTGATGGAGGTGGCTGTCAGCCCGTGCCAATACTGGGTGAGGGATTTGCGGGTGGATGTTGTCAACATCGTGGACGCGTTCGAGGCCAGGCAATGGGAGCTGCCGGTGGTCTTTCTTTGTGGATTGAGCCAGGGGGAGTTTCCCCCTTTATTTAAGGAGGACATTTTCTTCACCGACCAGGAACGGCATCAGCTGAGTCGGGCGGCCAAAGCTTTCTTCAAGCAAACCCAGGAGAGGCATGGGGAGGAGAGATACCTATTTTATAGCGCCATCACCCGAGCCAAAGAAAAACTGGTGCTGTCCTATCCCGGCACCGACTCAAACGGAGAGAGAAACCTGCCCTCACCCTATCTGGAGCAGGTGCGAGACTTGTTTTCCTCGGATAACCAGGTTGCTATGACCGAGATCAGGTCATTATCTCGGTTACTCCCTGGGCCGGAGGAGGCCCTGGATAGAGAGGAGTTGGTGCAAGCGCTGGGCAGTGGTTTGGCTTGCCTGGAGGGGTCGGCGGGAGGGTCGCTGCTGGGCTGGCTTTTTCAACGCTGCCTATCGGCAGGCTGGCTGGAGGATGAGCCTGACCGCTGGCAGAGGGGACTTAAGTGGGACCTTTCTGCTCCAGCCAGAGCCGAAATGGCCCGGCTTAATCTATTCAGCGTCAGCCAGTTGCTGGAATTTTCTCAGTGTCCCTATCGGCATTTCGCTGGCCATATACTTCGTCTGGAGGAAATCTCGGAGCTGGGCGAGCTAGGCCTGGAGCAAAGGCTGGCGGGAACGATAGTTCACCAAGTCTTGCGCCGCTACTACCAGTCGGGAGAGAAACGAGACATCAGCTATTTGCTGGAGGAGGTGTTCTCAGAGGCCTGCCGGGGCCTGCCCATCTCTTTGACCGAGATAGCCGCGAAGGAGCAAATGCGAGTTAGCCTGTCAGGCTTTGTCGATGCCCAAGCCGAAAGGGAGCGAGATTCCTGCTTCAGGCCTTTTGCCTTCGAACGCGCGTTCGGCTTGGGCGATGTTGCCCCGTTGGTAGTTTCGGGCGTTGCTGACGGAGATATCTTGATGCGGGGGAAAATCGACCGTCTGGACGTGGCTGAGGTCGACGGGCGTAAACTGGGACTGGTGATTGATTATAAGTATTCGACTAGCCGAGGGAAATCCCTGAAACTCCAGCAGATGGATGATGACAGCCTGCTTCAACTTACCGTATATATGCTGGCCCTTGAGAGGCTTTATGGGTTGGAGCCCGCCGGAGCCTTTCTTTATACGTTGGTAGACCTTGGCTTAAACGGTCTTATCCACCAGGGCCGGTGGGACCTTTCGCCTTCAGCCGGGACCCCACCTAAAGGCACGATATCTTTGCCCGCAGAGGAGTTCTGCCAGATATTAGCCCAGGGCGAGGAGAGGATAGCCTGGCTTGTGCGAGGGATAAGGTCAGCATACATAAGAGTTAAGCCCCGGGAGCTCAGGCGCTGCGGGCCCAGGGGTTGCCGGTTCAGCGCGGTGTGCCGATACGAAAAATGGTGGGAGAGAGAGTGAGCGAGGGGCTGACCAGGGATCAAAAGCGCGCGGTCGAGGTTTGGGACCGGGATATCTCCGTGCTGGCTGGAGCAGGCACCGGCAAGACCCGCATGCTTGCCGCCCGATTCGTAGGCGCGGTGGTTCAGGGTCTGGCTCGGCCGACGGAGATCCTGGCTATTAGTTTTACCGAGCGGGCGGCTCGGGAGATGAAGGAGCGCATCAGGCTGGCCTTTCAAGAAGCCGCGGCTTCTTCCTGGGAGCAGGAGTTGGAGGCGGCGCAGATATCTACTTTCCATGGTTTTTGCGCCCGGCTATTGCGCGAGCACGCCATTCAGGCCGGTGTTGATCCCAGTTTTGAGATTCTAAACGAGCTGGAGGCCCGGCGAGCTCAATCCCTGGTGGCGGAAGCGGTTTTCAGCTCTCTGGCGGCCAGAGACGATGAACGCCTGGAGAGCGTTGTCAGTCAGCTGGTCCTTTCCCCGGGAGAGAGGCGAGGCCCGGAGCGAGCCTTCATAGAGCTTTACCAGAGGATTCGCGGCACTGGGATAAAAGCGGAGGGATGCGCGCAGTTGATCGATATCGACCTGCTCTCAGCTGACACGTATCAAACCCTTGAGCAGCGCCTGGCCGGATTGGAAGGGGAGAGGTCAAGGTCCCTGGCCAAGCCCGCGGCGTTAGCGGTGGCCGATAGGTTGCTTGGCGTCCGGGAGTTCCTGTCAGCTGGCTGGAGAGAGGTTTCAGCCCAGCGGGCGCTGACTAGGCTGCGGGATTTAAGAAGCAGTTTGAAACTTGTCCATTCCAAGGATGGCCGGGCGCTTAACGCGGCTATTAAGGAGATCAGAGACGATTCTCTTCCCCGGCTGGAAGGCGTTATGCTGGAGGAACTGAGCAGGCCAGCTAAAACGGCCTTGCAACAACTGCTGGCCGAGTTCCACCGCCATTACAGTCAATGGAAGATGAATCGGCGGCTGGATTTTTCTGACCTGGAGATTGGAACCAGAGACCTGTTATCAGCTAATCCCCAGGTAGCCGATCAGGTGCGGCAGCGGTTCAGATATATCCTGGTTGACGAGTTTCAGGATACTAACCGGTTGCAGAAGGAGATCCTGGACTTCATTCGCACGCCGGGAAACCTGTTTGTTGTTGGCGACCTTCGCCAATCCATTTACGGCTTCAGAAACGCCGAGATCGAGGTATTCGAAAACTACCACCGCCAGACACTGGCCTCAGGCGGAGCGACGATAATATTGCGGGATAATTTTCGCAGTCGGCGCGAGCTTATTGAGTTCGTGAATCTCGCCTTCAGCCCCTCTTTTCAAAGACAGTGGGAGTGGGATGCGGGTGAGCTTTCGGCCGCGTCCGAGTTCGATGAAAAGGACGTTCCCTCAGTCGAGTTCATCCTGGCCCGAGGCGAGGACGCGGCCGCTGCCCGGACCCTGGAAGCCCAGACCCTGGCCAGGCGGATTGCCGAATTGGTGAGCGACGGTCGGTACGGGTATCGCGATTTCGCCTTGCTTCTTAGAAGCACCACCAACATGAAGGTCTATGAGCGGGCCCTGAGCAAAGCTGAGATTCCTTTTTACGTGCAGGCGGGCCGGGGGCTGTTTAACGCCCGTGAGGTGGTCGACCTTCTCTGCCTGCTCAAGGTACTGTCCAACCCCGGCGATGATGTCAGCTTGGCCGGGGTGTTAAGATCTCCTTTCGTCGGCTGCAATGACGACACCCTTTTCTGGTTGGCCCGTCATGCCCGGGGTAATAGCCGCCGGGTCCCCCTCATTCAGGCTGTCAGAGAGGTCGACCAGGTTGCCAACTTGAACCCAAAGGAACGGGACCTCCTCATCCGGTTTTTGCACGACTTGGAAAAACTCAGGGCCAGGCAGGGCCGGGTACCCTTGGCACAACTGGTCTCTGACGCGCTGATGATGACCGGCTACCTGCGAGCCGCATCGTTTGGCCCGGAAGGAGCGCGTATTCATGCCAACCTTAGGAAGCTGACCGAATTCGCCCGCCTCTTTGAGGAAAGAGGCATATTCGACCTGGGCGATTTCCTTTCGCTGGTCAGAGACTTTTATTTAAGGGAGGTGCGAGAGCCGGAGGCCTTGCTGTCTGCTGAGAAGGAGGACGTGGTCAAGCTTATGACCGTCCACGCGGCCAAGGGGATGGAGTTTCCCGTCGTGGCCGTGCTAGACCTCAATTGGGGCAGGCCCGCGCTTCGGCCGGCGCTATTGTTCTCACCGGATATCGGCTTGGGTTTTCGCCTGCTGGACGATCCGGACAAATCTTGGTCGTTGAGCTACCGAACTATTATGGAGCAGAGGGAAGAGAGGGAAAGAGCGGAGTCGGTTCGTCTCTTGTACGTAGCCGCAACCAGGGCAAAGGACCAGCTGATATTCTCGGCTGGAGTGGGGAAGAGGATTAACCAGGGGAGCTGGCTGGACCATTTTCAATCGGTAATGAATCTGGACATATCAACCGGGCAGATCCTTTCCCAGTCTTTGCAGGGGAAAGTCACTTCAACCCTTGCCTCCGCCCTGCCTGTTCCCCCTGAAGGGGAGGAGCCGGTATCCCCTTGGCCTGGGAGAATCCTCAACATCCAGCCTGGAAAAGCGGATTTCACTCCGGAGATCGAGCGCCAGGGTGAGCAAATCATGGCCCGGGTGACAAAACCGATGCCCAGGGCCGAGGCTGGTCATTACCTGGCCACCGCCAGTGAGCTGCTCATGTTCAACTCCTGTCCTCGGTTATACTATCTGCGCCACTGCCTGCTGCTGCCCGAGCAACTGGGACAGCTAGAATCAACTCCCCTCATTCTATACGATGATGTCAGCCGCGGGCAAGATGAGCTGACCGCAAGCATGCTGGGCAGCGCGGCTCACAAGGTTCTTCATGACTATTGTTACCAGGACTCTCTGGCGGGTCTGACCCCGGTTGTCCAGGACGCCCTGGCTACTAGTTTGTCAGGCGAAGTTCCGAGTGAGGCGGCCGAAACTATATCCGGCTGGGTTTCCAGCTTCTATGCCAGCTCGCTGGGCAAGAGGGTGATGGCCAGCTCCGAGGTGATGAAGGAGGTAGATTTTATTTTCAGGTTAGAGGGGTTGCTGATTAAAGGTCGTATCGATCTGATCTTGCGCGAGAATGGTGGCTATAGCATCATCGACTATAAGAGCGATCAGGTGACCGGGACTAGGCTGGAGGAAAGGGCAAGGCAGTACCAGCTTCAGCTGCTTATTTATGCCTTGGCCGGCGCGGCCCTGTTCGGAGATTATCCCAGGGAAGCCCGGCTTTACTTTTTGCGGATCGGCCAGACTTGGCCGGTCCCCTTAACCAGCCAGGAGATTGAAGGGGCGCGACAGTGCATTCGCCAATTCAATGCCGCCTTTGAAACGAGACAATTTCCGCCTCATCCCAGCGTCCAGTGCGGCTTTTGCGCCTATAAAGGCATGGCCGAATGCAGTTAAGGAACCCTTTTCTGGGGAAAACCTTTTAAAAAAGGTTCTTCCCCAGACCCCTTTCCCAAACTTTATGCGAGGCCTTTCGGCGCATTGTCTAACCAACCGGCGGCTCGTTAGAGCCTGCGTTGGTTTTAATTGTCTCCCCCCCGATAACAATCGGGGGGGAGACAATTAAAACGACCTCAAACACTCAACAACGCGGCGAAAGGCCTAGAACAAAATTTAGGAGGGGGGTGCGGGGGGGCAACCCTTTTTAAAGGGGTCCCCCCGCAAAGGCTTTTCTCCACCAGTTTTCCCCTTGCTTTTGCAACCGACCCGGTCTAAAATAGCGTTGAAAGTTATAGCTATCCAAATCATTAAAGCAGTCAGGTAACAAGGGTTATGAATGTTGATGAAGCGGGAGGGCGAGGAAGGTTGGATAATGACCGGGCTGCTGCTCGGAGTGGGCATGAGCAGGGGTCTGTACTCAGGCTTATTTTTTGGGAACTTACCTCCAGCTGTAACCTGCGTTGCATTCATTGCCGGGCGGAAGCTGGATTTGACCCTTCTCCCAACGAATTAAGCACCGAGGAAGCATACGGTTTTATCGACCAGGTTGTTGATTTTGCCCGGCCCATCTTGGTATTGACCGGGGGCGAGCCTTTACTTCGCCCTGACATTTACGATATTTCCCGCTATGCCTTTGACCGGGGGCTGCGCTGCGCATTGGCTAGCAATGGCACTCTGGTGGATGACCAGGCCGCGGACAGGATAATCAAGGCGGGGATAAGAAGGGTCAGCATCAGTATTGACGGGGCTTGTGCCCGGACTCACGATTCCTTCCGAGGCCAGCCGGGATCTTTTGAGGCCGCCTTGGCCGGGTTTCGCCGGCTCAAGGAACGCGGAATGAGCCTGCAGTTCAACACCACCATCGCCCGACACAACGTGGATGAATTGAAAGGCGTTGTGGATCTGGCTGAAGAGATGGGGGCCGATGCACTCCATATTTTTATGCTGGTTCCGGTGGGTTGTGGTTTGATCATTGCTGATGACCAGATGCTTCCCGCGGAGAAGTACGAGGAGGTGCTCAACTGGTTTTACTCTACCGCGCGCAAGTCAAGGTTGGAGATGAAGGCCACGTGTGCGCCTCACTATTTCCGGATAATGCGCGAGCGGGCGCGTGAGGAAGGTAGCAAGGTGACATCGGTCGCTCACGGGATGGCGGCCGTGACCCGAGGTTGCCTGGCCGGCACCGGGGTCTGCTTTGTCTCCCGGGAAGGGATGGTTCAGCCCTGTGGCTACCTGCCGGTGGCTGTCGGTAACATTCGGAAACAGTCTTTAAAGGAAATCTGGGAGGAGTCGCCTATATTCAAGACCTTGAGGCAACCCAGCCTGCTGAAAGGAAAGTGCGGCCGCTGTGAGTACCGGGTGGTTTGCGAGGGGTGTCGCGCCCGGGCTTTTGCCCAGAGCGGGGATTATATGGAGGAGGAGCCCTACTGTATCTACGAGCCAGGTGCACAGAGGCGTAAGGATGCGTTGTCACCTTTACCCCGATAAGGATAAGGAGCTGCCGGCTATCGACGAAGGCAAGGGGATTTTCTTGGCCTTCTCCGCGCTGAGCTTTGCTGTCCTGGCAGGGGCGGCGGTGCTCTTGTGGTTCTTGCTTCAGCCTCGGCTGGCCAGCTGGGGAAAGCATTTTTCCATTATGTTTGCCCTTGCTGAAGTGGCGGTCATGCTGGTGGCGATGTTATCTCTGGTCTTGATTATCCTCAGCGCTGTCACTGAGAAAGATTATCCCTTTCTGCGCCGGGCCCGGTTTCTTTTAATGAGCATTCTGGTGCCCATTTCCCTGTGGTTGGGCAAGTGCCTGGGCATCCCTAAGGATTGCATGAGGAATTCTTTTATAAAGGTGAACAACTCCCTGGTCAGAGCAGTCATGAATCTTATCTCCGGCAAAAGACTGCTCATATTGGTACCGCACTGTTTACAGCGCTCCAACTGCCTGTGCAAGGTGTGTGAGGATATCGAGAGTTGTAAGCGGTGTCGCCAGTGCGTGATCTACCAATTCGTAGACCTGATGGAAAAGTACAACTTCAAGGTGCTGGTCGCTAACGGTGGGAGCAGGGCGCGGCAGCTGGTGGCCGAGATAAAGCCGACCGCGATAATCGCGGTCGCCTGCGAGCGGGAGTTGGCCGGCGGCATTCAGGATACCCACCGTATTCCGGTAATTGGAATTCCCAATATCCGGCCTTTTGGCCCCTGCAAGGATACCCAGGTGGATTTCGACAAAGTCGAAGAGACGGTAAGACAGCTGATGGGCTGTTAGTCTGGTATAGGTATTGGCGAATGCAGGACGCGTTTGGAAGAAGAATAGATTACCTTCGCGTATCGGTTACTGACCGATGCAATCTGCGTTGCATATATTGTATGCCCAAAGAGGGTATCAGCTGGATACCCTCCCAGGAGATTCTCCGCTACGAAGAGATAGCCGTCATAGTAAGGTGTATGGCCGAGCTGGGGGTAAATAAGCTAAGGTTGACCGGAGGTGAGCCGCTGCTGAGAGCCGACCTGCCCGACTTGGTCAGGATGTTGAGGACGATTCCGCAGCTAACTGATATCGCCCTCTCCACCAATGGCTTGCTGCTGGCTAAATATGCCCGGGTATTGGCTCAGGCGGGAGTGAACCGAGTAAACGTGAGCCTTGATAGCCTGTCGGCGGAGAAGTTCGCTGAGATCTCTCACCGGCCGGGAGTGGAGAAGGTATTTCAGGGAATGGAGTTAGCTCAGGCCTGCGGACTCAGCCCGCTGAAGATAAATGTGGTAGTCATCAGAGGGAAGAACGATGATGAGTTGGCCCAGTTCGCTGAGTTGACCCGTAAATATCCCTGGCAGGTGAGGTTCATCGAGCTCATGCCGCTGGCCAAGGACGCGCTGGGGCCGGAGGCCTTCGTCAGTAGCGATGAGGTGATTGCCCGGCTTAAAGAGTTGGGGCCGCTTGAGCCGGTCTCCTCTTTGCACGGCAGCGGGCCGGCACGATATTTTCGATTACCCGGCGCCCAAGGGGCCATCGGAGTGATATCGCCTTTGTCTCATTCCTTTTGCTCCAGCTGTAACCGGGTGAGGCTGACCGCGGTGGGCAGGTTGGTCCTCTGTCTGTTTAGCGGAGCCGGGGTCGATTTGCGAGAGCCGTTGCGGCAAGGGGCCGGCCCGGAACAACTTAAGCGGATCATAACCGAGGCTATGGCTATAAAGCCTGAGAAGCATGCCCTGCAAGAAAAGGATGCCTGCCCTGGTTCAGTTACCGCCATGTCCCAGATAGGGGGGTAGGGTGTGAGCGTTACCCTGAGGCTGTTCGGCGCGCTGAGGGAGCTTTTGGGAACCGAGAGGATGGAACTGGAGCTGGAGTCGGAACTGACCGTGGAACAGCTGCGCCGAGTGATTGCGAAGAAATACCCTAAGGTCGCCGATCTCTTGCCCCATTTGGCCTTTTCGGTAAACCTGGAGTTTGCCGGCTCTGATACTTTGGTGAAGCACGGCGACGAAGTTGCTCTTATACCGCCGGTAAGCGGAGGCGGAGATGGTCAAGGTAACCAGCGAGGTATTGGCGGCTGAGCCGTTAATAAAGAGGGTGAGTTCGGCTGCCTCAGGTGCGGTGGCGGTTTTTGTCGGCGTCGCCCGGGAGTTTTCCGAGGGTAGAAGGGTTGTCTTTCTTCAATATGAGGCCTACCGGGAGATGGCGGAAAGGAAAATGGAAGAGATTGTGGCCGAAATCAAGCAAAAATGGACGGTAAACGATGTGGCCATGGTTCACCGGGTAGGGGTGTTACAGATAGGTGAGAGTAGCATAGTCATTGCCGTTTCTGCGGCCCACCGCCGGGATGCGCTGGCTGCGTGTCAGTACGCCATCGAGCGGGTCAAGGAGATCGTTCCCATCTGGAAGAAGGAGGTTTTCGAGGACGGCTCTCGCTGGGTGGGTTGGACGGGCTGATGCTAACAAGATCATGACCGGCTGTTTTCGGGCAATGGATATATGGATATAATAAATAAAGAGATCTTGAATGCTATCCAAAAGGGGTTTCCGTTGGTGAGATCTCCGTTTGCTAAGCTGGGACGTAAATTCGACCTGAGCGAGGCAGAGACCCTGGCCCGGATTAAGGATTTGAAAGGGGAAGGTGTTTTGCGGCAAATAAACGCCATCTTCGATTCCAGAAAGTTGGGTTTTGTCAGCACCCTGGTAGCCGTGAAGCTAGCTCAACACAAGCTGGATAAAGCCGGTCTAATAATCAGCTCTCATCCGGGAGTGAGCCACAATTACACTCGGAATCACAGCTACAACCTGTGGTTCACTATTACCCTGCCGGCTGAGACGAAATTGGAGGAGACGGTAAAGGCCCTGGCCGAGCAAGCCCAGGCTAAAAATTACCTCCTACTTCCTGCGCTCAGGACCTTCAAGATAGGGGTAATGCTGGATATGGTGAACGGGTCGAAGCCGGATCGGAAATCTTTGCCTAAGAGAAAGTCAGACAAAGGCATGATCATGGCCGTGAAAGATCGGGAGCTTATCGCTGCCTTGGAGGAGGACTTGCCGCTGGTTCCTCGGCCATACCAGGAACTGGCGAAAAGGTCAGCTATGAGCGAGACCGGGCTTTTGGCCGGGGCCAAAAAGCTGTTAGACCAAGGGGCCATGCGGCGGTTTGCCGGCGTGCTTAACCACCGTCAGGCCGGTTTCACTTTTAATGCTATGGCCGCGTGGCGGGTGCCTAAAACGCGTCTCAAGCGGGTGGGCGAGCTGATGGCCTCCTTTTCCGCGGTAACTCACTGCTACCAGAGGCCCACCTTTCCCGACTGGCCGTACAACATTTTCACCATGGTTCATGGCCGCAATCAGGAAGAGTGTACAAGTGTGGTATCAGCAATTGCTGAGGCCACCCAAATCAAGGATTATCGGTTACTTTACAGTATTAAGGAGTACAAGAAGGTCCGGGTAAAATATGCTCGGATGATGTGAAAGGAGTCTGATAGATGGCAAAGGCCGATGAATTCAGATTGACCTCTTGCGCCAAGACCGGGGGCTGAGCAGCCAAGCTGAGTCCGGTGGACTTAAAGGATATTATGGGCAATCTAATCGCTGGCAGGAGCAAATGCCTGCTGGTGGGCATGGAGACCATGGACGATGCCGGGGTCTACAAATTAACCGACGAGGTGGCCCTGGTCCAGACGGTGGATTACATAACCCCGGTGGTGGACGACCCTTATCTCTTTGGCCAGGTGGCCGCGGCCAATTCCCTTTCCGACGTTTATGCCATGGGTGGCCGTCCGCTGACGGCCATGAATCTTTGCAACTTCCCGGGTAAGGGAGTTGACCATAAGGTGTTAGCCGAGATCGTCCGCGGCGGTCTGGATAAAGTGAGGGAGGCCGAGGCGGCGTTGGTCGGCGGGCACACGGTGAAAGATGAGGAGTTGAAATATGGCCTGTCGGTCACCGGCATTGTGCATCCGGATAAGATCGTGCGCAACTCCACTGCCCAACCCGGGGATAAGATCATATTGACCAAGCCTATCGGCAGCGGTGTGCTCATCACCGGGTACAAGCTGGGGATAGTCTCCGAGGAGGCAATGAGCAAGACTGCCCATATGATGGCCAGCCTTAACGCGGTCGCCTGCCAGGCCATGTTGGAAGTGGGCGTGCATGCGGCCACCGATATAACCGGCTTTGCCCTGGCCGGCCATGCCCTGGAGATGGCTAGCGGCAGCGGGGTGGGGATACGGATCGGGCTGGACGCACTGCCTTACTACCCGGAAGCCCGGGAGCTTATCGCCCAGGGAGTAAAGACCGGCGCCACCGCCAGCAACCAGCAGCTGGTGGAAGGTAAGGTCGAGTTCGAGCCCGGCATCAAAGAAGAGGAGCAGATGCTGTTTTACGACCCGCAGACCTCCGGGGGACTGTTTATCGCCGTGGCTGCCGACCGGGCAGAGAAGCTGCTCTCTTTGCTTAAGGAAAGAGGCGTGACCGAGTCCCGGCTGTTGGGTGAGACCTTTGCCACTGAGTCGCCCAAGCTGGTGGTAAAAAGAAGCCTGTAAGCCCTAAGCTGCGCCGGTACTAGTTGCCGGCGCAGCCCCTATCTTATGAATTTGGTAGTGCCGGGGCTTGTCCCCGGCAAAACTTGGCGGCGGGCAACACCCGCTAGTGACGGTAAAAAATACCTTGCAAAAAACCGGTCTGAGCAAGCTCTGCCAGAAAAAATTTAACTTATCGCGGCACCTTAGTTTACGTTAACTATAGCTTCACGCCCTTCCGACCACCCTTTTCTACCACATTTGTCCAATAAATTCCCAAAAGTGGAATAAAACTTCCTAGCGGTGCGGATTGTTTGCGACCAGGTTGGTGGCAACTCGTTAGCTTTCAACAA
>JAZFTZ010000076.1:0-2748 GCA_036446955.1 Thermodesulfobacteriota bacterium | reverse complement strand
TACATGTTGAAGACCGGCCTCTCGTCGCACTTCTCTGCTAAAACTGCTCAAAGAGATGAAACACAACATTCCAGGTTGTACTAACTCCAAAGCAATCCCCATAGCCACCGGAGTGACAGAGCCCAAAGCTTGCAAATAAAGGCTTCCGCCTCCCGGCCTTAGGCTGTGCCATTCGGTTGTTATATCCCCCAGGGAAACAACCACCAGCTCGTCCTTGATTGCCGAAGCAATAACCCTTAATCCATCATACCGTTTCATCGAACACCTCACGGCCCAAGATAACCGCCACATGATACCGGGACGAATTCATATGCCTTTGCGCCCGCACCAGTGTACCCCTGATATCCTCCTCCCTTCGCACAATAAAATAGGGTATGCGCAAAGATTTTAATAACGGCTCCATGGTAATCCCATGGGCGATTCCCCAGGAGAACTGTTCTCCGAAATCGCCCGCGTAAGGCATCATCATCATAACCGGGATGCCATGGGTCAAGCCAAGGCGCGCCAGGGCCTCGCAGGCCACCCTCAGACCGGAGTTCTCCATGACCATTACTGCTCTCTTACCGGTAAGCCCAACCCCCCCGGCTATGGAGACCCCCTCCCCCTCATTAGTAACCGGCACATAGGTAAAATCAGGGCTGCGGCTAAGCTCGCGATACAGTTCCTTAAAACGAGACTCGGGCAGGGCGCAGACGGCCTCAATCCCTATCTCCTTAAAACCCTCCACCACCTCTCTTAAAGCGCTATCTTTCAATTTGCTACCTCGTAAGACTTATCTATCCCCTAAGCTGACCTTTGCCAGGAACAGCTCCCCTTTGATCGAATTTTGACCTCCCGCTATCCCTGGGGAAAGTTCTCCAAGATACCCAGCCCCAGCAACAAGGCCATCTCCGCTGCAGCATACCTCTCTATGGATGGCCCCCGGGATACTCCACCGTCAGCTCCAGCGATTTCTGGGTCTTCATGACAGTCTGCCCAAGAGCCCGACTAACCACAGAATGAAGCAACCCTGAAAAAGCGAAAACAGTATATTGAGGCTGGAGTCTTAACCTATTAAAACTTACCTACCAACGAGCCAGCCGCCTGTCAAGGATAAAAAATGTTCTGTGAGGGAAACCCTGAGTCTTTCCAGGGGGACGGGGCCGTGGGCCCCACCCCCAGGTCCCCCAAGCCCCCCAGCGATTCTGTTTGGATTGGCGCTACCGTGTCAATCCAAACCCAGGCCAAAGTTTGAAAAAGGGGTATGGGGAATAACCCTTTTCAAAGGGTTTTCCCCAGAAAAGGTTTACCCCACAAAACAGCGAATTGGCTTGACAAGTTTGTTCGAGTATCCTTATAAGGTGATGTCCGAAGCTTTTAAAGGAGGGATTCAAGATGGAAACAACGCAAGAGTATGAGTCGGCTATAAAGCTGATCAGAGAGAGGCGTAGCACCCGCCGGTTCAGACCCGACCCCATCCCCGACGGCTATGTGGAAAAGATCCTCGAGGCCGCGCGCTGGGCTATGTCAGGTGCAAATTCGCAGCCCTGGGAGTTTATGGTGGTCAGAGACGCCAAGATAAGAGATGAGCTTTATACCGCCTACATTGATATCAATAGCGAATATATGTTCTGGATGGAGCGCCAGCGCTATGCTGAGCTGAGACACCCTACTCATCAGCTGGCAGGAACGGACCAGCAGCAATATGAGAAAAAAAGAGCCGCGCAGGGTTGGAAAAACGCCCCTGTCTTGATTGTCGTTCTGGGTGATGGAAGGAAGCAATGGGGAACAGTCGTCGGCGGGTTAACCTTTGGAAGAGGAATGACCCATCTGACCGACGGTCTGGCCAACGCCTGTACCAACATTCACCTGGCCGCGGCCGCCTTGGGACTGGGGTCGCAGTGGGTCACCATTCATATCCAGGAACCGTTTAAACGAATCCTGGGAGTACCCGACCTTCTCATGCTCCACAGCATTATCCCGATAGGCTATCCATCGGTGGAAAGGGGGCCAGGGTATCGCCGCGAGCCAGCCGCCATGGTTCACTATGATACCTACGATATGAACAAGTACCTGACCAATGACAAGTTCATAGATTACCTCAAGGAGCTTAGGGCTAATACCATACCCCATTACGCCCAAACTCATGGTAAGAGAAGGCCAGCGGAGTAAGCATTACCACTAGCTTCCCCCTTTTCGGATGGGTCCGGTTTAGTGCTCTAGCTAAAATCCGGGGAGATGAACTGGATGGTGAACAGCCGGGGGAAGGACCTCCTTCAGCACGCGCCTTCCGACCAGAGGCGAAGCCATACCTGTGGCAATAACGGCCAATAATATTTTGCCACCAAGCCAGCATTCTATTCGTACCAGGGTTCGACAAGTCCTTCCTGCCTCAGGGCTCTCAAGAATCTGTAAGTATTTTCGATGCAATGTATTCCAAGCTGGACTCTCCTGGGCCATTTCTCCACTTTGGCTACGATAAAGGCCAGCTGGTTCTCCTTGAGAGCTTTTCTCACCGCTCGGCTGAATTCCTCAAGCTTGCGCACGGTCAGGCTGTTTTCTATTCCTGCCCCCTGGGCAACCGCGCCAAGATCGGTCTTACCTGCCGTAGCCGTGGGTTGCCCGCCAGGGCTTTCGTAACATTCGTTATCCCAAACGATCAGCACCAAGTTGGGGGGATTCTCGTTGGCTATTGTTGCCAAGGAGCCCAGATTCATCAGTAAGGAGCCGTCGCCGTCCAGGACTACTACTTTCTTGCTGGGCAGCGCC
>JAZFTZ010000075.1:0-3269 GCA_036446955.1 Thermodesulfobacteriota bacterium | reverse complement strand
CCTTATCTCTCAGAAGGAGGCGGTGCCGCTGGATAAACTATATACAACACAGATTGCCGGTACGAAGTGAATCTCCGCTGTTGAGCAGACTATCTTAAGCTGTGGGCCGGCAGGCAATTGAGGAGAGCCAACATGACCGATGAATGGGTGGATTGCGATGTGCTGGTGATCGGCGGTGGCATTGCCGGTTGTTTCGCCGCGCTCCGGGCGAGAGAGGCGAAACTGGATGTGGTCTTGGTTAACAAAGGAAGACTGGGGAAAAGTGGTTACAGTCACCAGATGGCTGGTGTTCTCACTTATTTCGATCCTCAGCAAGATGACCACCAGAGCTGGTACAGGGAATGCGTCGAGGCCGGCGGAGGGCTTTCCGACCTGGAGCGATTTGAAGGCATGATCCATGAGACTACCGACCGAATACGGGAGCTGGAAGGTTGGGGGGTGACTTTTCAAAAGTCAGCGGGCAAGTTCATTAGGAAAGCGGGTATAGGCCACAAGTATGCCCGTAACGTAGTTATGACTGACGGCGGTTTTCAGCTTATGGCCAGCCTCAGAGAGCAGATCTTGCGCCAGGGCGTTAGGTTGATTGAAAATGTGATGGTCACCCATCTTCTTACCTCAGACGGTCTGGAGCCGACACAAGCGGGTGTTAGTGGTGCGGTCGGTTTAAGTATTAAGGATGGTAAATTCTATGTGTTGCCCTCGAAAGCTGTCGTTGTCGCGGCCGGCTGTTGTGATTTTGACCGCGTTGGTGCTCACCTGAGCGGAGATGGATGCGCCATGGTCTGGAAAGTCGGTTGTGAGATGAGGAATATAGAATTAACCATGCCCACCCTCAAGCCATCCGGGGGAAATATCTTATTCGGGCTGGGTGCCCAGCTGGTGAATCGTGAAGGGGACAGGTTCATGCGCAGATACGACCCGGATAAAATGGAGCACGCCACCCGGGATGTGCTGGCCCGGTCAATAGCCTTGGAGGAGATGGCGGGCCACGGTCCGATATATCTGGATGCCAGGCACATAGATGAAGCCGGGCAGAGGATAATAGCGCGGGCAGTGCCGATTCTGATCAAGTACTTAAAAAAAGCCGGTCTGGATTTAAGAGTAGACAGGATGAGGTATACCAGCACCATGTACCACTCTCTGGGCCCGGGCGGGATCAGGGTGGACAAGGAGGGCAAGACTTCCATACCAGGGTTGTGGGCAGGGGGAGCCTCTTCAGACCATGGGGAAGATGGCGTAATCAATGTGATCAGTCACGGCATGCTGTCGGCCATAGGAGGCCACCGGGCGGGTGTATCCGCGGCCGATTATGCCTTGCAGGCAAAGAGGGCTCAAATTATTGATAAGCAAGTTGAGCAAATTAAAGAAGAGGTCTTTTCGCCTCGCCTGCGCACCCAGGGCATAAGCTATCGCGATATAGCAAGCGATTTCAAGGAAATAACCAAATTATTGGGGATGGTCAGGAGTGAGGAAAGTTTAACCCGGGCGCTAGAGAAGATTGATAATTTGCACAGGGAAAAAATCCCTAGATTAGTTGCCAAAGAATATCAGGACTTGAGCCGGGTTTTGGGTGTCGGAAGTCAACTTCTGTTTTTGAAACTACTGGCCAAGTGTGCTCTCCATCGGACCGAGAGTCGCGGGGGGCACTATAGGCTGGATTACCCTCAACCGGACGACGAACGTTGGTTGAGGTGGGTGATAGTAAAAAGAGGAGAAAAAGGCATGGAGGTCTGGGACCAACCTCTCCCCCATGCTCAACCCTGAAAATGCTCGAAGCTAGCTACGTAACCGCTAAGGTTCTTTCCCCCATGAATCCTTTAAGAAGTGCTAGCATAAAGCCGCCCTCAACTGAGGAGTTATTGGCGGACGGTTGCCGGAGCTAAGTGTTTTGGCCTCTCTTCCCAAATTGAGCTTTACCCATAAATTAAATACCGACGTGCTAGTCATCGGCGGTGGGGTGGCCGGCCTGTTTGCGGCCATAAGCGCGAGCGACTTTGCCTCCCGGGTAATGGTGGTGGATAAGGGTAAGATCGGCCGCAGCGGCTGTGGGCCATTTGCCGCGGGCACGTACAGCGTCTGTTCTCCGGGTGATAATTTGGACGTCTGGCTCAGGGAGCTAATAGAGCAGGGCGATTATCTCAACGACCAGGAGTGGATAAAGGTTTTCTGCGAAAATGGCTATAAGATGGCTCAACTATTGGATGAGTGGGGGAGTGCGATTGGCCGGGCGGTTTTTGAAAAGGATAACAACGGCAACTTCCTTCGCAAGAGGTCGCGCGGCCACATCCACACCTATCATTTTGTCATGAACAACCTGGCCATGATGGATGTATTGAGAGGTCAGGCCAGCCGAAGGGGGGTTGAATTCTTTGAGAGGATAATGGTCACCGACCTGCTTTTGGGTCCGTCAGGCAGGTGGGCCGGCGCCCAGGGGTTCAATTATAGAACCGGGGAAACTTTTCTCTTTCAGGCACGGGCCGGGGTAGTGGCGGCTGGGGGCTGTGGGTTTAAGGCTATGACCCTGGGGCACCGCAACCTTACCGGTGACCTGCAAGTGGCTGCCTTTCGCACCGGAGTTACTCTGAAGAGCATGGAGCAGGCCTCATTTAATACGTCGCAAAAAGAGTATGACACCACCGGCCTAAATCTAATGGTAAATGTGGGGGGCAGGTTTATAAATGATCGTGGTGAAGACTTCATGTGGCGCTATGATAGCCAGCTGGGCCCCCGGGCCCGGCTCCAGGATCTAGCCTTCGCCTTCTGTCAGGAGGTGAGAGAGGGAAGGGGGCCGGTACGCCTGGATATGACCGCGGCTCCGGTTGAGGACCAGCGGCTCATGAGGAAGGTATTGCCCCAGCTCTTTGCCATGTGGGAGCGGGCCGATATTGACCCGTTCCAGCGGCCGCTGGAGTGGGTGCCGGTATTTCGTGGCACCATTGGAAGCTCAGGCGGGATAAATACCGACCGACGTGGTCAGACCAATATCTCCGGCCTGTTTGCTGCTGGAGACGCTTGCTTCAACTGGATAGGTGCGGCATTACCCTTTGCCGCGCTATCAGGGTATATTGCCGGCGAGTCAGCCGGCAACCACTCTCTCGGTTCCGAGTCGATTGAAAAAGTGGATCCCAGGGCTGATTTCATCTCGCCCCTGTTACCTGGCTCGGGGATAAAGGCTGAAGAGCTGAGCACCAGGATTCAGCGACTCCTCTTCTCCATACCAGTCGGCTTTTTGAAGACCGGGCAAAGTCTTGATGAGGCATTGACCAGGC
>JAZFTZ010000074.1:0-8539 GCA_036446955.1 Thermodesulfobacteriota bacterium | reverse complement strand
GAAGGTCTATCACCTCAATGTTAATCCCCTCTCTCTCCAGCAGCCCGGCCGCCTCCAGGGCTACCAGGACCATCCGGGAATGGGCCACCACGGTGGCATCCTTGCCTTCCCTCTTTAGGTCAGCTTTCCCCAGGGGGATGGTGTATTCACCCACCGGCACCTCGCCTTTAGTCCCGTACAATATCTCGTTCTCTATGAAAATCACCGGATTGTCATCCCTGATGGCTGACTTGAGCAGGCCCTTAGCATCGGCCGGTGTAGCCGGCATAACTAGCTTAAGCCCGGGAACGTGGGCATAGTAAGCTTCCAGACTCTGGGAGTGTTGGGCAGCCAACTGAAAGGCCGCTCCTCCCGGGCCGCGAATAACTAAAGCCAGGGTTAGCTGGCCGCCCGACATGTACCTTATCTTGGCCGCGTGGTTGACGATTTGGTCCAAAGCTAACAGGGAAAAGTTGAAGGTCATCATCTCGGCAATGGGCCGAAGGCCGGCCAGGGCTGCGCCAACGGCCAGGCCGACGATCATCTCCTCGGCTATGGGGGTGTCTCGTACCCGCATCTCACCGAACTTGTCCAGCAGTCCATGGCTTACTTTGTATGCGCCCTGAAACAGGCCTACCTCTTCGCCCACTATGAAGATGGAATCGTCCCGTTCCATCTCCTCGTTTATGGCCTGGTTCAATGCTTCTCGATAGGTTATTTTCGGCATGGTTCCTTAATCACACCAAAACGTCCTGGTATAAGGAAGCCAACTCGGGATCAGGACTGGCCTCGGCGTGTTCCACCACCTCCTGGGCAGCCTTTTTGGCCCGGTCATCCAATTGAGCGAACTCGGCCTCGGTCATCACCCCGTCTTTGAGCAGCTTTTCCTGGAAGAGGAGGATAGGGTCCTTAGCCTTCATCTGATCGACCTCTTCCTTGGTACGGTAGCGGGCCGGGTCGGACATAGAGTGCCCTTTAAAGCGATAAGTCCTGGCCTCGAGAAAGCTCGGTATTCTCTCCTGGCGAGCAAGTTCCACCGCCTTGCCCACTTCCTCCCTAACCGCGAGAACATCCATGCCATCCACTCTTCGCCGAGGCATGTCATAGGAACAGGCCCGCTCAAAGATATCGGTAACTGCCGAGGCCCGCTCCACCGTGGTTCCCATAGCATAGCGGTTGTTTTCACATAAGTAAACGATCGGCAATCTCCATAAGGCGGCAACATTAAGAGACTCGTGAAACGCGCCCTCGTTGACCGCGCCCTCTCCCAGGAAGCATAAGGCCACCTCCTTGTTATCCCGGTACTTGATGGCGTAAGCGATGCCGGTGGCAATGGGTAATTGCCCGCCCACGATGGCGTACCCGCCCATGAATCGGCGCTGGGCGTCGAACAGATGCATTGAGCCTCCCCTGCCTTTGCACAGGCCGCCGGCTTTGCCGAAAAGCTCGGCCATCACCTTCTTGGGGTCACACCCCCGGGCCAGCGCGTGGCCGTGATCCCGGTACGGGGTGACGATATAGTCATTATCGTTAAGGACCGACATGGCACCCACGGCAATGGCTTCCTCGCCGATGTATAGATGACAGAATCCGCCTATTCTGGCCATGGCGTACATCTGAGCAGCCTTTTCCTCAAAACGGCGGATGAGCAACATTTGATAAAGGAGATGAGCCAACTCACTTTTTTCCATAACCCTCATTCCTTCTTGCCCGGGATGCCCGGCTCGGTCAGGGCCATCAAGTCCAGTAATTCCCTCCGCTTCTCTTCAGGAAGCGCCTTTAATTGGGCTAGCAATTCCCTTATCCGCACCCCCCGGACCTTGGCGTCCTTAACCAACCTGGCCGTCTCATCATAACCCAGGTGAGGAGAAAGGACGGTGGCCAGTCCTAAGCTGGTTTCGGCAAATTCGGCACAGCGGTCGACATTGGCCTCAATACCGGTAACGCACTTATCGGTAAAGAGGGAGAGGGCGTTGGTTAATATCTCTATCGAACTAAACAGATTGGCGGCCATGACCGGCATCATAACATTTAGCTCTAACTGGCCCGCGGCAACGGCTTGACTCATGGTAGCGTCGTTGCCCACCACTTGGAAAGCCACCATATTGAGCATCTCGGCCATGGTCGGATTTACCTTGCCGGGCATAATCGAGGAACCGGGCTGAACCGGCGGCAGGTTTATCTCCGCCAACCCGGTGCGGGGGCCGGAGCTTAAGAGCCTCAAGTCATTGGCTATTCGGGTAAGCTCCAGGGCCAGCAGCTTTAACGTGCCTGATACCTCGGCAACGGCAAGATTGCTCTGCATGGCCTCCCGCATATCCCTCGCCGGTCTAAGCCTGATATCGGCAATATCAGAAAGCCTCTTCACCACCTGTTTTTGGTAGTCAGGGCGAGAATTAAGCCCGGTACCTACCGCGGTGCCCCCCAAACCAACTTCGGTTAAGGAATCGGAGGCCTGTTCTATCCTGGCCTTGGCCTTGGCTATGGTGCAGGCATAGGCGGCGAACTCCTGGCCCAATCTTATGGGCACGGCATCCTGAAGATGAGTGCGGCCCGACTTTATGACCCCATCGAACTCGCCAGCCTTGTCTCTGAATGCCTGCTCCAGTTTAGCCATCACCGGAAATAGTCGGGCCAGCAGGCGAAGCGCGCACAACCGCATGGCCGTAGGAAAGGTATCGTTAGTGGACTGAGCCATGTTCACATGGTCGTTGGGATGAACGATATGGTAATCGCCTTTTTGACCACCCAGTATCTCAATGGCCCGATTGGCGATAACCTCGTTCAAGTTCATGTTCAGCGTGGTACCCGCCCCGGACTGGAAGATGTCGATGGGCACCTGGTCGTGAAATCGGCCGGCCAATATCTCATCGCAGGCCGTCACTATGGCCGGGCCGATCTCTTTGGGCAGCTGGCCCAGCTGAGCATTGGTCAGGGCAGCCGCCTTCTTAACCATGGCGTAGGCGCGAATGAATTCCGGGTTGGTCTTCAACCCGCTCACCGCGAATATCTCCAACGCCCGGGCGGTATGGATGCCGTAATAGGCGTGAGCCGGTATCTCTCTTTCCCCTAAAGCGTCCCTCTCCTTCCTGACCGCCATATCCGCTTTACCCTTCCCCATCTCCAACAGGACCTAAGTCACCACAAATATACCATAGCTGGGATAACCCGTGTAAGTCCTGAGCCCCGAGAGAGTTGGTACTTAGGGGGAACCCTTTGGAAAGGGCAACCCCTAAAACCCCCTCCTAAACTTTTTGGGCTATCCTTTGATTTGCGCAGTGCGCAAATCAAAGGAGTCAAACAATTGGAGGTGCCAGGACGAGGAGGGGCGGAGGTTTCTGTTAGTGGCTCCTAGTCCTGGAGTGTTTGGATGGGCTCGTTAGCGACCATCCAAACCTAACCCAAAAATTAGGAAAGGGGTCTGGGAAAAAACCCTACTTTCACCCCAAGAAACTTCGCTTCTCGGGGGGGCCCGAATTTAAAGGGTTTTCCCAGATAAGCTTTTTCTCACATCGGATTTGCTCTTGGCGCATCAGCCCTTGGCGCGAGCCGGTTCTATCTTGAGCAGATCATCCAGTTTGTAAATCATGTCCTCTCTACTATAGGTGGCGAAATCCAGGCTGCCGGAGTCCATTCTAATGGCATCCACCGGACAGGCCTCCACACAGTAACCGCAGAAGACGCAAACTCCCAGGTCAATGTCGAAGCGGATAGGGTATTTCTCGATATCAGGATCGGCGTGCTCCGCGGCCACGATATAAATGCAGTAAGCCGGGCAAACGGTCTCGCACATCATGCAGGCCACGCATCTGGGGGAGCCATCCTCCCGGCGGGTAAGCCGATGCAAGGAGCGCAACCTGGGGGCCAGCTCCCGGCGCTCTTCCGGGTATCGAATGGTAACCGGCCCTTTTCCTTTTAACCTTATGCCAATAAGCCGTAAGGAGAGCAAAAGGAGGTTTATGAAGAAGTGGGAGCCGGTTAAAGCCATACCCTTGATAATCTCGGGCAGATACAGTCTTTGCCAGAAAGTTAATCCTTTATCTGCAGCCATCTTATTCTCCCTGGCTGGATACCAAGCTGCCGGTTAATCCCAGACTTGAATAACTCATCCCCTTAAACGGCTCCACCCTGTCTGCCATTTCCCGAAAAATGTCCTCAGCACAGATATAGCGGAAAGGCGCTCCCAAGCGGCTGGCCAGCTCGACAAAAATCTTCCCGTCTGGCCAGGCTCTACCTGGCGGCGCAAAGGCTTCATTAATCTTTTGCACCCGGCCGGCGTAGTTGGTGAAAGTGCCCTCCTTTTCCGGCCAGGCCGCGGCAGGAAGCACCACATCCGCCTGGTCGCTGGTCTGGTTGAAGTTGGTCCCTTGATAAACGAGCAACTCGGTATTTTGTGATACCTTCTGGATCAGCTTATTGCCAAATGCTTCAGCCAGGTCATGGTGAAGGACATACAGCAGCTTGATCTTGCCCTGGGAGGCGGCCTGGACTATCTGGGTCGCATCCATGCCCTCCGGGTGATGGACAGCTATAAGCTCAGCCCCTTTGCTATTAGGTGATTTATCAGCCCGGATCAAGAAGCCGTCGTCCTGGCCGACTATATTCCCGGGTACCCGGTGATCAAGACCCTTGACACCCAGTTGCTCGACAAACAGTCTTCTGGCCATATAAAGCTCTTCGTTGGTGGACCAGCGAGAGGTTATAATCCCTATCTGTTCCTGGCGACCCTCGTCCACCAGTGCCCGAATGGCCCGGGCTACCCGGCCTAAAGCCTCCTCCCAGGGGATGGGCTTAAGCTTGTCATTCTCTTTCCTGGCCGGGTCGAGGATGCGGTCGGAGGCATCAACGAATTTAAATCCGTACCTCCCTTCATCGCACATCCACCACTTATTGACCTCCGGGTTGTATCGAGGTCTAAGCCGCATCAGCCGCCGGCCCTTAGCGGCATGGGGGCGTTTGAGGTTGTAATCTACTATGATATTGCAGCCGGTGCTGCAGCAGGGGCAGATGGAATTAACGTCCTCCAGGTACCATACCCGGCAAATGAAGCGAAAATCCCTGTCGGTCAACGAGCCGACCGGGCAGATGTCAGCCACATTTCCGCAGTACTTGTTGTCCAGCACCTTACCCGGATAAAGCCATATCTCCGAGCGGTCGCCCCGCTCGAAGATGCCCAGCTCATGGGTCTTGGTGATCTCATCGCAAAAGCGCAGGCAGCGGGAGCAGAGGATGCAACGCTCGGTGTCCAGCACGATATGGGGGCCGAGTATTACCGCTTTTCTCTTTCTGACCTTATCCTCCAGCAACGCGCTGTCATAAAGGCCGTACTCCATATAATATTCCTGGAGCCAGCATTCTCCCGCCTGGTCGCACACCGGACAGTCCACCGGGTGGTTAAGGAGCAAGAACTCCAGGATGGCCTGTCGGGCCTTAACCACCTGCTCGGTATTGGTATGAACTGCCATGCCTTCGCTGACCGGGGTATAACAGGCGATCTGCAACTTGGGCGTCTTCTCCACCTGAACCAAGCACATGCGGCAACTTCCGGCAATGCTCAACCCGGGATGGTAACAGTAGCGGGGGATATGTATATCCAGCATCTCGGCTGCTTGAATTATGGTCGTCCCTTCCGGAACGCCTATTTGCTGACCATCAATAGTTACCGTCGGCATCCGATTCTAGACTCCTTCAATGTCGCAGCGGTGCTGGCTTATGTGGAAATCGAATTCATTGGCAAACTTCTCCAGGAAACTTATCACCGGCAACGCGGCGGCATCCCCCAAGGGACAGATGGTGTTACCCATGATGTTATGGGCTATTCGGAGGAGATTTTCCGGGTCCTCAGGCCGTCCCGTTCCGTCCAATATGCGCCTCAGCACCTTTTCCATCCAGCCGGTCCCCTCCCGGCAGGGCGTGCACTGGCCGCATGATTCATGGGCATAGAACCGGGTAAGGACCCAAAGGGCATGGGGCATGCAGGTATCTTCGTCCATGACGATGATGCCGCCCGAGCCGGCCATGGAGCCAGCCGCCATCAGGGAATCGAAATCCATCTTGACATCTATCTGATCCCGGGAGAGGACGGGCGCGGAAGACCCTCCGGGTATTACCGCCTTCAAGCTTTTATCGCCCTTAATACCACCCGCCTGCTCATAAATGATCTCTCTTAACGGTGTGCCCATAGGGAGCTCATACACCCCCGGCCGGTTCACCGAGCCGCTGACACAAAAGAGGCGAGTTCCGCCATTTCGCTCTGTGCCCAAATCGGCGAACCATTTCCAACCTCGATTGATGATGGCGGGCAGAAAGGCAATGGTCTCTACATTGTTGATAACCGTAGGACAGTCGAACAGGCCTACCAGCGCGGGGAAAGGGGGTTTCAGCCGGGGCCAGCCCTTTTTCCCTTCCAGCGACTCCAACAGCGCGGTCTCCTCCCCACATATGTAAGCCCCAGCTCCCCGGTGGATGACCACATCCAAGCTGAAATCGGTCCCGAGGATATGCTGGCCCAGATAGTTGTTAGCTCTGACCTCCTCCAGGGCTTGGCCGATAACCTTGGCCGGTTCGGTGTATTCCCCGCGTATGTAAATGTAGACTTTGGCCGCGCCGATGGCATAAGCGGCGATTAGGATACCCTCAATAAGCATATGGGGCGTGTTGAGCAGGATAAGACGGTCCTTGAAGGTGCCCGGCTCTCCTTCGTCGGCATTAATCACCAGGTACTTGGGCTTGGGACTATCCTTGGGCACAAAGGACCATTTCCGGCCGGCGGGAAAACCCGCGCCTCCCAGTCCGCGTAAATTAGATTTAATCACCTCCTCAGTCACCTGCGAGGGAGTCATGCTGGTTAATACCTTCCTTAGCGCTTGATAGCCCTCATGGGCCAGGTAGACCTGGAGGCGATGAAAACCTTCGATATCAAACCCGGCTGAGATTATCTTCACACCCATTTCTCCGGCTCGGCAAGGATAGCCTCGATCTTGTCCTCGGTTAACTCTCCCAGGTAGCGGTCGTTAAGCTGCATAAGCGGCGCCAGCTGGCAGGCACCCAGGCACTCCACCGTCGTCAGGGTGAATTTGCCGTCCGCGCTGGTCTCACCTGGTGCTAGAGCCAATCTCTGACTTATGAAATCCAACAGCCGCTGACCGCCGCTCATGGTACAGGAGAGGTTGCGGCACACCTGCAAATGGTACCGCCCGCCGGCCTCTTTCTTGAGCAAGGTATAAAAGGTCAGCACCTCTCTGACCTTTATTATTGGCAGATCAAGGCTATCAGCCACCAGCTGCTCGACCTCGGCCGAGACCGCGCCGAACTCCCGCTGAGCCAGATGCAGGATGGGCAGGGTGGCCGAACGTTTGTCTGGGTAAGTCTTGAGAATTTTCTCTATCTCTTTTTTGGCCTGTTCGGAGAATGATAAGCTCACCGATCTAACTCCCCGGCGATCATGTTGATCGACCCGAAGGTGGGGACAATATCAGCGACCATTCTCCCCTCGATCATCTTATGCAATGCGGCCATGAGAGGAAAACAGGGAGGTCGAACCCGGATCCGCCAGGGACGGTCGGTTCCATCACTGACAATATAGAAGCCTAACTCTCCGTTGGCTCCTTCCACCGGGAAATAGACCTCGCCCTTGGGCGGGTGGATACCCTTTCCACTCATGATCAGCATGAAATGGTTCATCAGGCCTTCGATATTGCCGTAGGTATCCTCCTTGGCCGGCAACAGCACCCTCTTGTCAGGCGCGTTTATCCGGCGATGGAAGGGGCGCTCTGAACCCTCCAGATTGGGGGAGTTTTCCAGTTTGGCCGCAAGTAACCCCTTGGTTTTGCCCCGCTTGGCCAGGTCTTCCATCTGATACGGCTTAAGGGTCATGCTGGGCGTCTCTGTCCAAATGGGCCCCGCGGGCATCTCTTTCCGCGCCTGAAGAATGATTCGGGTACTCTGCCTCATCTCCTCCATTCTGACCAGGTAACGGTCGTAGTTATCACCCTTCTCCCCCAGGGGGATGTCGAAATCGAGCCGGTCGTAAACCAGATAGGGGGCGGCCTTGCGCACGTCGTAATTCACCCCGCAGGCCCTAAGCAATGGGCCGGTGAATCCATAAGACAGGGCATCCTCCTTAGAGATGGCTCCCACGCCCTGCATCCTTTCCGTAAAGATGCGGTTTTTGGTCAGGAGTTTATGCACCTCATCCAGGACCTGGGAGTTAGCTTCCAAAGCCTTTTCGAGTAACTTGGTGAACCCCTCGGGCAAATCGGCCTTAAGCCCGCCCACCCGATCGTAAGCTACGGTAACCCGGGCGCCGGTTACCATCTCGATAACGTCCCACAAATACTCCCGAGCCTTTATCGCGTAGAGAAAAACGGTGAACGCGCCCAACTCCATGGCTGTGGCGCCGATAGCGGTAAGGTGGTCGGTGATACGGGAGATCTCACTCATAATTACCCGGATATATTTACACCTCTCCGGAACCTCAATGCCCAAGAGCTTTTCCACTGCCAGGGCATAGCCCACGTTGTTGATCAGCGGGGAGACGTAGTTTAATCGGTCAGTATAA
>JAZFTZ010000073.1:0-7950 GCA_036446955.1 Thermodesulfobacteriota bacterium | reverse complement strand
CGGCCTTATCGGTATCCACTCGTCCGCCTTGGCCGCGGCATTGCCACACTGAGGGTCGATCACCACTACCTTCATGCCCCGCCGGCGGGCATCGGCCATCTTCTGGGTGTTTATATTCGGAGAGACGCCTACCATGAAACCGTGCTGATTGCCTATGAGCAGGCAATAATTACAGTGCTCAAGGTCAACCTCAGAGTGAAAGGTGGCGTTGGTCAGGTAGGTCATCAGGTGCAAAGCGGCACCGCAATAATAACCGGCCGGCATCAGTATACCATTGGGCGAGCCAAAGGCCGAAGACCAGGCCCTGACCAGCCCGGTAACCGCGGTATCAAAAGTGGCCACAAAAAGTTTGCGCGGGTTCTCCTCCCTCACCTTTTTCAACCTGGCGGCCACCGTATCCAGGGCCTCATCCCAGCTTATCTCCTGCCACTTAGGATCAACCCCGATCCCCTTCTCGGGATTGGTCCTCTTAAGGGGTGCCCTTAGTCGCTCCGGGTCGTAAAGGGTTATAAAACCCGCCTGCCCTTTGGCACACAGTTTCCCTCGGCTGTCCGGGCAGTCAATATCTCCCTCCAGTTTAACCACCAAACCATCAACCCGGCGAGCCACTATCCCACAACTGGTGTAGCACATGTTGCAGGCGGTGGGCAGCCAGACATCCTCATTGGGTTTTGATCGGGATTTGTTCATAAATTCTTCCTCGCCAGCCTTATCTCTGCTGGCTAAAACTATCATCCCCTATCAGCAGCTATATTTATCGGAAAAATCAATTGGCTTCCCCGCTACAGATGTCAAAAGTAGGGCATGTGGCATTATTTATATCCATATCTGTTCCAGCGCTTCAGTACCCGCTCCCTGACCTCGGGCGGCCAGCCGGTCTGGAAGTCAACCGGCAGGGGCACATCCTTAGCCTCCCAGTGGGCCGGGAAGGTGGCATTAAGCAGCAGCTTGCTTCCCTGGCGCCGCTCTTTTTCCTCTCTGGATAGAAAGGGCCACAGGCTGTTGGCGGGTGTCTCCCTATACGTATGCACACCGGTGGCCGGGTGTAGCCGGGTGGTCAGACACCAGAGCACGTCAGCGGGATCAGTCGGGTCAACGTCTTCTCCGACGACGATGATATACGGCCGCCCGATGCCGGTGCGGGTACCCCAGATGGCCGAGGCCAGTACCTGGACAAAGCCGGGATAGGGGATTGCGGTGGAAACGATCACGGCCAACACATGGGGCATGCTATAGAGCGATTTAAAAGACAGGCCGGCATTGGTAAGCGCGTGGCTGAGAAGAGCGCTGCTGGAAATGGAACTCATCACCCCACCGTCGTCCCAGGGCTTGGCATGGCAGGAGAAGGTCATGATCGGCTGGTCGCGAAAGGTGATGCATTTAACTTGAAAGACCGGGCCTAAGCTCTCCTGGGAGCAGTACCCGGTAAATTCGCTGAACGGGCCTTCGGGCTGCCTTTCACTGATAACCTCTCCCTCAAGCACGATCTCCGCATTGGCAGGTACCTCCAAATCACAGGTCTCGCATCTTATTAGCTCCACCGCCGACTCGCGCAACCCTCCGGCCGCGTCCACTTCGTTGATGTTGGCAGGTATGGCAGCCGCCGCGGCCATATTCAGCAGCGGGTCGCATCCCATCGCCACCGCCATCGGCATCGGTTTACCCCTGGCCTCGTACTTATCGTAATAGATGCTCGGCCCGTGCTGAGGGCGCTGGGCCAGAAACCCCAGCCTATTCTTATCCAGCAACATGTGGCGATAGGTCCCCCAGTTGACCCAGCCCGAGTCCGGGTCCTTTATTATGTTTATATGCCAGCTGCCGAAGAAGCGACCGCCGTCCATGGTGTGAAGGTGCGGGGCCGGAAAGGCAGTAAGGTCCACCGCATCGCCGGTGACGATATTCTCTTTACACCGGCCTTCCTTCACCCGCATCGGTTTGATGGGCTTTTCCAGCCGGCGGGCGAATTCGCGGATAATCTCCTCGCTAGGGGTATCCTTGTGTAGGCCCAGGGCCAGGGAGACACGGCCATGCACCACCGGCTTGGTGGGGCCGAAGCTGTTGCCCAACAGTCTAATGCTCTCGGGATAGCCTTTGACCCGCTGGAAAAATGGTGCTGGCGCGCGCAAATCTTGCGCTCGCCGGGCGACAGCCCCGGCCTCCAGATACCAGTCCACCTCCTCGGTTATCCGAAGCAATTCGCCAGCCTTTTCCAAAATGTCCAGGTATTCTCTGAGATCATTGCCGGGCATGAAAAATCTCCTCATCAGGCTTTCAAGCGCCCGGCTGAAGCCGGTCCTTGGCTTTGATCGCCCTCCAGACCTTCTCTGAAGTAAACGGCAGATCAGCGATGCGAATTCCGATAGCCCGGGTCAGGGCATTGGCAATGGCCGGCGCAGTAGGTACCAGGCCTGATTCACCAAATCCCTTTGCCCCGAAAGGGCCTAGCGGGTCAATGCTTTCTATTAACGCAACCTCAATTATAGGCAGGTCGCAGGCAGTGGGAATTAGATAGTCCATAAAGCTGGCATTGACTATACTCCCATTATCAAAGATCAGTTCCTCCCCCAGGGAAAAACCCATTCCTTGACAAAGAGCGCCCTCCAGCTGGCCCTCAGCCAACATCGGATTAATCACCCGTCCCAGATCATGGGCCGCGGCCAGCTTAATCAATCTTACCTCGCCCGTCTCAGGATCGACCTTAACCCAAGCGGCCTGAAAGCCAAAGGCATAGGTGGCCGAGGTGTTTCCTCGACCCTCCACAATAACCTGGCTGGGAGGGTCATAGAACGCGGCCCCGATTACGGTGGAGCCGCCCGAGCGGTAATGGTTACAACGGGCCGCCTCAGCCACGGTGATGTTTTTCTCAGGGGAGCCGATAACCGAGATCTTCCCTTGTTTTATGATCAGATCATCGGGACTGACTTCCAGCTTTTCTGCAGCAATATTCAATATCGTTTTCTTGGCCTCCCTGGCCGCGGCCAAGGCCGCGTTGCCCCCTACGAAGGTCGTTCGGCTGGCATGGCAGCCCAAATCCCAGGGCACCACATCAGTGTCATCGTTGACCACGCGCACGGCCGTCAGCGGCAGACCCAACTCCTCGGCCACTATCTGGGCCAGAACAGTGATACCGCCCTGACCGATCTCCTGAGCGCCAGTGATGAGCAGGGCATTGCCGTCCTCTTCAATCTTAACAAACGCGCCGCAGCCGTCGTTGTCACCATGGAACCTGGCACCGCCCCCGGCATGGAACAGGCCGGCGATGCCAGTACCCTGCCAGGGGGCTTTTGACTCTGTCCGGCCGATCCAGCGGCCCACCACCTCCAGGCATTCCTTGAAACCACAGCTCACAATCTTACGACCTAGGGGAGTAACATCTCCCGCAGTCCAGGCGTTTATCCTTCTAAGCTCCACCGGGTCAATGCTCAACTCGTCCGCCAATCTGTCGACCATACTATCGGTGGCAAAATGACCTTGTGGGTTTCCATAGCCCCGGAAAGAGCCGGCATAGGGGTTGTTGGTATAGACTATCTTTCCCTGGAAATGAATATTGGGAATAGCATAGGTCATCATGCCCGACGTTCCGGCCACCGCGATTACGCCGGGCGACTGGGAACAATAGGCGCCTGAATCCATGATAAGCTGGTTCTCCGCCGCCACGATCTTCCCCTCCTTGGTGGCACCCATCTTCGACTGGATGGTTACCGGGTGGCGGAACCGGCTGGCGATGAACTCTTCGTTGCGGCTGTGCACGATCTTTACCGCGCGGTCAGCGGCCTTGGCCAACAGGGCGCAGATGGGATCCAGCGGATGCATCTCCATTCGGCTTCCAAAATGGCCTCCCATGGTGGTCTTGATAACTTTGATCTGGCTTTCCTTAATTCCCAGCACGTCGGCCAGATCGCGGCGCATAAAGAACGGCATTTGGGTGGAGGAGTAGAAGGTGAGCGCGCCGGAGCTACTGAATGAGGCCACTGCCTGCTTCGGTTCCATGGAGCAAGGATGGGTGGCTTGCGTGGTAAAAGTTCCCTCAAGTACCAGGTCGGCTTTACGGAAACCTTGCTCCACATCCCCACCCCCGGTGCTCAGGGTGTCCAGCAGGTTGCTCCCTTTTTCTTCATGGACTAAAGGTGCATCCGGGGCCAGCGCCTGCTGAGGATCGAAAACCGCAGGCAGCAGCTCGTACTCCATCCGTATCAATGAAAGAGCCTCCTGAGCAATATCTTCATCAACAGCTGCCACTGCAGCCACTTCATCGCCAACGCATCTCACTTTGTCGGTTTTCAAAGGCTCACAATCCCCGAATTTGGGGTCATGATGTTTGAAGAAGCCGAATTTTATCTTCGGGGTATCAGCCGATGTAAGGACAGCCTTAACACCTGTAAGTTTGGCCGCTCGACTCACATCTATGTTAGCTATTCGAGCATGAGGATGCGGGCTGCGAAGGATTTTCCCTATCAACATGCGCGGCAATTTTATATCAGGACCGTACACGGCTCGGCCGGTTACCTTGTCGAAGCCGTCCAGCCGGGGCAGGCGTTTTCCTATGACCTCGAACTGAGAAACCATAAACTGAGCCTCCTAAACCATGTATATCCGGACCTTGGCACGATCATTAAGTCGATTAATGCCATGTCCATATTGGCCAGGGTGGAAACTGTAAGATCGGTGAGACAAACCTCTATCTACTAAGGCCAGGGAAATATCAATGGCCCGCTGGAGCAAGTTGCTAACTGATGGTCAATCAGATATCACCCTCGGCCAGGCCTCACTCCACCCAGCTTCATTATCATGCCTTGATTTTTGCGCTCGGTTATTCCATATCATCCAATCTTATTTCGCTAAGGCGGTGGGCCAGGTCATCTCCTTTACATCAAGTCGCTTTCTAATCAGGCCCCATTTTAACGCCAGGTCTGCACCTGACTGAAGGATGCCCAAGTCCATGGGGTCAGAACTAAAGTTGGGTTTAACCAAGCGGGGCACCCACTCCCGCTTTAAACGGGTATAACGAGGAAAGATATCGGGCCATTTATCTCGATTGGCATTGAGGTAATCTATACTCTTTCGCAAACACCGAACAAAGCCAGCCACCTTGTCCTTATTGGGCCGAACCCATTCCTCAATCCCCACCACACCTCCGGTGTACATAACCGGGGAGACCGCGGTGAAGGGCCTGGCCACCACCCTTACCCCACCTTTTTCCCTCTCCAGAGTCACAAACGGTTCAGTGGCATAGACGGCATCCACCTTCTTGGTCCGAACCGCCCCGATCATAAAGGGGAAGGGTACTTCCAGCCAGACCACCTTGCCGGGGTCAGCCCCGGCCTTGCTCAACCATTCGGTAGCGTAGAGCCAATTAAGGCTCTTTATTACGTTTACCGCCACCGTCTTTCCTTCCAGATCCCGGGCTTTCTTTATGCCAGAGTCATCCCTCACTACTATGGCCGAAGCATCATGTCCTTTGATAAACTTATCGAAGGGGGCTAAAATTGTAACCCTTATCCCTCGCTCCCTGGCTACGAAGGCGGATACGTAGGCCGAATGGGTCATTTGCAATGAGCCCCCAGCTAGCGCGGGGATCGCGGCCGCGCCCCCTCTCACCCTTACGGGAACGATTTTAATTCCCTCTTGATTGAAACAGCCACGGTCTTTGGCCACATGGATCGGGATCTCCGGGGTTATGCCAATGAGACCGATCTTGATTACCTGCTGTCCCAAAGCGAAATTAACCTGACCGGGAAGAAGCCAGATCGCAAAAAACCAGAGGAATAACTTGCTAAACTTGTCCATTTCCTCTCCTCCAATAGTTTTTCCTTCGGATTGAAATCCGACCGGTAAGAAGATTCAACTCTTCTCCATGCCCTTCCTTCAACCCATGTTAACGGGTAAATTCGCTGGCAAAGATAAGCTTATCTGACGGAGGTATATCCGCCTTCTTGACCAGATTGTATTCCACCAGGAATTTGATGACGTTTTTAAGGGCGTTATAGTTCAGCCTTTCTCCAACCTGGGGGTACAACTTATCGGCCACCAGCCCGGACGCCTTTTCTGAGAAACGTAATTCGGCTTGAAGTTTTTCCCCCGCCCATGAGCGATGGCTCCGGACATAATTTACCGCCTCGTTCACCGCTTTTACCACCTTCGTGGTTACCGCGGGGTTGGTTTCGAGAAAATCCTTCCTTCCCACCAGTGTGCCTCCCAGCCATTCTCGAGGCAGATAATCGCTAGCGTTGACTAAGGGCCTCACTTCACCTCTAGCCACCATTTCGGCCATGGGGTTAAACGATATAACTGTGCCCGCCACCGCCCTGGATTTAAGGGTGGCCAGCTGGCCTCGCATGCCTCCCACACCCACGAACCTTATCTTCCCCTCCAATCCCAGGGATCGAGCCATCAGTACGCCGTAGGCATAGGCCGTCCCTCCCAGACGGGGAATCCCCACCTTTTCCCCTTTCAGTTGGCTCCCCTTTTTCAGAGGACTTTTACTTAGGACCCAGATGGAGAATTGGGGCATACTGGCAAAGGGTGCCACAATTAGCACCGGAACACCCCGGGATGCTGCCTGAATAACTCCGGGCGCATTACCTATATCCAATTCCAAGGCCTTGGCTGATATAGCCCGGTTCATAGGAGTGCTTCCCCGAAACCCGAACCATTCCAGCGCCAGCCCGTGCTTTCGCCAAATACCCTCTTGCTGAGCAGCCAAGTTAACCAGCTCGAAAGCCGGGTTGCCCTTAAAGGCAACGCCAAACTTTATCTTCTCTGCGCTCACGCCAGCGCCTGCTCCTAGCAGGGTGCAAAGGGTTATAACACCAGCGATAATAAGAGATGCATATGTCTTTGAGTTTGCCATCGAGTTAACCCCCTTTAGCTTCAGGTGGCCATCACATGGTCTAGTGCAGGTAATCTGATCGCTGCTAGCTATCGGGTAGTTGCCCCAAACCGAGCCTACTTTCCGCTTTTCCAGGCCGTCCACCCGTGGCCAGCTTTTTCCCAGTATTCGGTGCTGGACCTTGGTCTCCTTTGCTATTTCAGAAGCCATAGTCTATTCGCTCCCTCCCGGTGCACCAGCCACACTGGCTTCCTCCAGCTTCTTTAATTCCTCGAGGATAAGCGCACTTCTCCGGTTCTTTTGCCAAGCTGCTTGCTCCCTGACGATCACCAGGTTCAGGGTAGCACTGACTATTTCTTCTTCTTCCCCTCCTTCAGCGTAGATCTTCACCAGACGGGAAGGGGCGGGGCCAGCGATAGCGCTGTGTCCATAAAAGGACTTTTTTATCTCCTTGCCCACCAGGTTGGCACTGGCCCTGGCTGCGCATCCTTTGCATTGGCCTCTTATTCTGCAGACTATTAATCGGCCACCCCATCACTTGAACGCCTTCTGGTACAGAGTTCACGAGATCGATTGAACTATTACCCGATCCAACCCATGGACCTCAACAAGGGCCCGGACCGCCTTGCCTACCTCTGGGTGTTTAATGTGAGCCTCAGCCAAGTGCCGAAAGACCCCCTCTGCTCCCCGAGAAAGGCGGGAGGTGGCTCGCCTTCATCATGTCGTTTGCAAGACCTCTAACACTTAGCCTAGCTGCAACACTCCCTATAGTAGAGCCGATAAGCCTAGCTATCAGGCCCATCTGTGACCTATCTCAGCTCCGGACTGCCTTCCAAGCCATGAGCCCAAATCCCCAGCCACTGCACCGATTACCCAGCCAGCCAAGTGTTTACCAGAGGTGTATGGGCAGACAAAAAGGGTCCCCTTAGAACCACCGATTTTCTCTTTATTCCCTAAGGGGCCAACCTTTGCATTAATTCTAGCTTGTACTCGTCCTTAGTTTAAACGGCGAACACCTGCTTAAACGCAAAAAGCAGCGTATTATCGTTACGGTTCTTCGTAAGCTATCGTTGCCTGAGACAATAGTACTCCCACCATCTCCACCTGCTGCGAGATCACCA
>JAZFTZ010000072.1:0-2153 GCA_036446955.1 Thermodesulfobacteriota bacterium | reverse complement strand
GACGGCTCGGAGGATGCTGGAGTAGATATATATAATCTGCTGAAGTGCGCCAAATCAAACCAAAACACTTGTATCAACCAACGACCCATCGTTCAGGCCGGACAGAAAGTGCTGCCGGGACAGGTGATCGCCGACGGTCCGGCAACAGACCAGGGGGAATTAGCCCTGGGAAAGAACGTCCTGGTAGCTTTTATGCCCTGGGGTGGTTACAACTTTGAGGATTCGGTCCTGGTAAGCGAGAGACTGTCTAAGAACGATAGTTTCACCAGTATTCATATTGAAGAGCTGGAAATAGCCGCCCGGGAGACTAAGCTGGGCAAGGAGGAGATGACCGCCGACATCCCCAACATCGGGGAAGAGGTATTAAAAGACCTGGATGAGAGCGGTATCATTAGAATCGGCGCGGAAGTGAAGCCGGGATATATTCTGGTCGGAAAGGTTACCCCCAAGGGCGAGCAGATGCTCTATCCCGAGGAGAAACTGCTGCGGGCTATCTTTGGCGATAAGGCCGGCGAGGTGCGAGACACCTCCTTGCGCGTCCCTCCTGGCATGGAGGGAACCGTCATTGGTGTCAAGGTGTTCGCTCGTAAGGGCGCGGACAAAGACCCCCGCAGCAAGACTAGCGAGAATGAGGAGGTAGCCAAGCTGGAAAAGGACCGGGATGATGAGATTCGCATCATTAGGTACAGTTGCTACCGCAGGGTGAAGAAGCTTTTGCTGGATAAGGCCACCGCGGCCAGCTTGGCCGGCGAGGGAAGCAGAAAGGTAATTGTGCCCAAAGGTAAAAAGATTACCGAGGAGATCCTTTCCAAGTTGCCCCGAGAACGTTGGGGTGAGATCCGCCTGGCTGACGGAGGGTCAACCGAGGCGGAGATCGAGGCCATAATTGAGAGAATGAAGGATCAAGTCGACCTGGTACGGTCCGTTTACGGCGAAAGAATTGGCGGGGTGAGAAGAGGCGACGAGTTGCCTCCTGGTGTTATTAAGATGATTAAGGTTTCCATCGCCATGAAGTGCAGGCTTCAGGTGGGGGATAAGATGGCCGGTCGTCACGGAAATAAGGGTGTAATTTCGCGGATTTTGCCTGAGGAGGATATGCCCTACCTGGCGGATGGGACTCCGGTGGACGTGGTCCTCAATCCTTTGGGCGTCCCCTCTAGGATGAATGTCGGCCAGATATTGGAGACCCATCTGGGGCTGGCTGCCCGAGGGATGGGTCAACTGATAGAGGGTTACCTGAGCGCCAATAGTAATGGGCGTGATTTAAGAAAGAGGTTGGAGAGGATTTACAACTCCCCCACCATCAAGAAGTTGTTGGCCGATATGAGTGACGATGAGGTTCTGGAGATAGCTCAACAACTCCGAAACGGCCTGTTTATCTCAAGTCCGGTATTTGATGGCGCCTCCGAGGAGGAGATGAAACGGGAACTGGAGGGGGCGGGCATGCCCACCAACGGCCAGGTCAGCCTTTACGACGGCCGCACGGGTCAGGCCTTTCCCAACGCGATCACGGTAGGGGTTATGTACATTATGAAGCTCCATCACTTGGTGGACGATAAGATCCACGCCCGGGCCATTGGGCCGTACTCATTGGTCACTCAGCAACCTTTAGGGGGAAAGGCCCAATTCGGCGGCCAGCGTTTTGGCGAGATGGAAGTCTGGGCGATGGAGGCATTTGGCGCGGCCTTTACATTGCAAGAATTGCTCACGGTCAAGTCGGATGACATACCGGGTCGGACCAGAATCTACGAGGCGATCGTAAAGGGGCAGAACACCCTGGAGGCTGGCTTGCCAGAGTCGTTTAACGTATTGATAAAAGAGCTTCAAAGCTTATGCATCAATGTGGAGCTGTTGGAAAATGAAGAAAATCTGGAGCACAAGCCGGGTAACTAGCAGCTGTGCCCATTTCCAATAAGGGGGTTGGGATTGGAAGAGCTTTATAGTTTCTTCGAAAAACCTAAGGATCCGCTCAGCTTTAGTGGTGTGCGGGTTTCTTTAGCCTCCCCGGATAAGATTAAGGAATGGTCCTACGGCGAGGTCAAGAAACCGGAGACGATAAATTATCGTACCTATAAGCCGGAGAGGGACGGACTGTTTTGCGCCAAGATCTTTGGCCCGGTCAAGGACTACGAGTGCAACTGCGGCAAGTACAA
>JAZFTZ010000071.1:0-2509 GCA_036446955.1 Thermodesulfobacteriota bacterium | reverse complement strand
CTAAACTGTCTGGATGTGCGCTAACGCGCCCATCCAGACCTAGCTCAAAAAGATTAGGAAGGGGGTGTGCGGGAGAACCCTTTTTAAAGGGTTGCCCCCACAAACGCCTAACTTGCCCCGCTCCCCCTTGATTTGCCGCCTGGGTTCATATATCATACCGACAAACCTTAGCTTAAGGTGTTATGGTTTCCAAAGTTCTGGCCACAGCCGTCTTAGGCATTGACGCTTACATGGTGGAAGTTGAGGTGGACCTCGCTTTGGGCCTGCCCAGCTTTTCCACCGTAGGTCTGCCTGATGGCGCGGTCAAAGAGAGTAAGGACAGGGTGCGGGCGGCTATTCGCAACCTGGGTTACCGCTTTCCCGAGCGGCGGATAACGGTGAACCTGGCTCCCGCGGACGTAAAGAAAGAAGGGGCTGCCTTCGATCTTCCCATCTCCATAGGCATTCTTTCGGCTATGGGCATGGTGGATAAGGAGAAGCTGAGCCGGTATGTAATCTTGGGCGAGCTTTCCCTGGATTGCCGGCTGAAGGCAGTCAAAGGGGCCTTGCCCACGGCTGTGACTGTGCGTGAGGCCGGCCTGGAGGGGATGATCGTGCCCGCGGATAATGCCGCCGAGGCCGCGGTGGTGGATGGTATCGAGGTCAGGCCAGCGACGGAATTGGCCGATGTCATCGCCTTCTTAAACAATAAGCTGGAGTTGACCCCACTTAAGCTTGACCCTAAAGAGGCCTTCAGCCAGAGCTCGGCCTATCAGGATGATTTCTCCGAGGTAAAAGGCCAGGAGCATGTAAAACGGGCCATGGAGGTGGCCGCGGCCGGTGGCCACAACGTGATAATGATAGGCCCGCCAGGCTCGGGCAAGACCATGCTGGCCCGGCGTTTGCCTGGCATTCTTCCTGACCTATCCTTCGACGAAGCTATCGAGACCACCAAGATTCATAGCGTGGCCGGCCAGATGTCCAAAGGTTGTGCCCTGGTTACCACCCGTCCCTTCCGCTCACCCCACCATACCATTTCCGACGCCGGTCTCATCGGCGGCGGCGTCATACCCAAGCCGGGAGAGGTGAGCCTGGCCCACAACGGGGTGTTGTTTCTGGACGAGTTGCCTGAATTCAGGAGAAACGTCCTGGAAGTCTTACGTCAGCCCCTGGAGGATAAACAGGTAACCATCAGCCGGGCGCAGACCTCCCTCACTTACCCGGCCAGTTTCATGCTGGTGGCGGCCATGAACCCTTGCCCCTGTGGGTACTTCACCGATCCCCAGCGGCCGTGCAGCTGCGCCCCGTCCCAGATCCACAAGTACAAATCGCGGGTCTCCGGCCCCCTTCTGGACCGGATAGACATTCATGTGGAGGTGCCTGGGGTAAGCTATGCCGAGCTGGCCAGCAAGCAAGCGGGAGAGATCTCAAAAGCTATTAAAACCCGGGCAAACGAGGCGCGGGTTATCCAGCTGGAGCGTTTGAAAGGGACTAAAATTTATTCCAATGCCCAGATGTCCAACCGGCATTTGAAGAAATTTTGCCCGATAGGGCCAGAGGCCAACAAGCTGATCGAGATGGCCATAGACAAGCTGGGGCTTTCCGCCCGGGCCTATACCCGTATCCTCAAGGTCTCCCGGACCATCGCCGATTTGGAAGCGGTGGAAGACATCCAGCCCCGCCACGTGGCCGAGGCGATCCAGTATCGGAGCCTGGATAGGAAATTCGGCTGAAGTCGATACTTAGACTTCATGGTTAAAACCCTGGGGCCCTACAATCGGCGCACACCGAGTGAATCTGGTGAAGAGAGTTATTCCCTTCACAATTGCATGCCTTGCCTCTATGTCAATTCTTTTTCCAACGCTCCCTTCTCACTCTCACCCCGGCGGTCTCGACAGGTATGGCTGTCACCATAACCGAAAGAGCGGGTACTATCATTGCCATCGGCCCGCTGCTCCTGAGGAGATCAGCCCCGGCCAGAAGGAGTTGGAACAAGTTTTTGAGCCGGAACAAGATCGGGTACCTTTGGGGAATCCTCATATTACCCGGGTCAGGATGGTTGTTAACGAGAGAATCCTGGAACTGGCTGACGGCCAAAGGGTGGCTCTAATCGGCATAAAGCCGGCCGGCCCCATTGGCGATCAGGAGCGACCTTCCTACCCAGCCGAAAACGCAGTCCGCTATGCCAAGACCTTAGTGGAAGGACGAGACGTGCGGCTCTACTTTGACTTACAGACCACCGACGACCAAGGTCGCTGGCTGGCCTACGTTTATTCCCGGAACGGGACCTTTCTCAATGCGGAATTGGCGGAGCAGGGCCTGGCCAAGGTCCGAGTTCTTCACCAAAACAATCAGTTCGATCGCCTGTTGCTGCAGTTGGAGAAAAAAGCCAGTCAAGCGCGCCGGGGAATCTGGGCCCATGAGTAGGAAAATGGAGGGACTGGGCTGGGCGGTCTTTTGTGGGGGGGTGTCCATTGTTAATGGTTAAACCCCCACCCCCCCCCCCAAAAAGGGGGGGGGGTTGGGTGGG
>JAZFTZ010000070.1:0-3606 GCA_036446955.1 Thermodesulfobacteriota bacterium | reverse complement strand
AACACGTACGGCCGCGATCTCCTTGATCCTCATGCGCAACTCAGCCTGTTCCTCCCTGGTTGATTGGTATCTGTGGCTTGAACGCTGAATTTGAAAAACCTTGCATGCACAACGTTGGCTCACACGATATCGGTAGAACGTCTGCTCCGCTGTCCCCATCTTCCTGATCACCTCTTTCACCGGCGTTCCCGTCTCCCCCTGCTTAAGCGCAAAGGCGATCTGCTCCTCGGTAAACTTCGACCTCCTCACGGCAAAATCCCCCTTTCAACATCCCGCTGATTTTGCCAGAAAACTCACTTTCCCGGTGGAACAGTTCCCGGGGAGAAGGTCCACCCACAAAGCGTTGCAAAGTGGCCTTCGGTAAGAAGCTGTATCGGGCTCTTGCCGAAGTCCAGACCGACTTAGAAGGTCTGGAGCTCTATCAGAGGTACATCTGTGAAAAGTATGTGGAAGAAAAGGAGGTGATGCAGTAAACTAAAAAGCCCCCTTGACCGGAAGACGCCTGTAAACGCAATTACCGTTCAGGGCACCGACTCCAGAGGCTTATCGAGGCGCCTCGGCAGGGGACAATCGCTTTAAGTATGATGCTTGAGCTCCTAACCTGAATCTTATCTTGACACCTAGTGCACCATACTGCTGGAACTTCGGTGACAGATGTAATGTGGAGATTGAAAAATAGACGGCTTTGGCAGGTGGCTTCTCCAGAACGGGTTCTAACGGCTCCGGGGCTCAAGGATCTGTCCGGCTGGGAGCAGGATGGCGGTCGTCCGTGGGAAGGCCATCTCTTTCACAAGCTTCCTATGCACCAAGAGGCAGACAAGGTGGTGTAAAGCAGGTTATTAGAGCAAAGGAGAAACGGAAGTGAAAAATCCTAATCAGGCGGGCGAAAGGGAGGCAATAGTTACCACCCCGAGGCGCAATTATTTAAAAAAGATGCACCGGGGGATGCTGGTGGCCAATATCATCCCGCTGATGGTAGTGGTTATCTGGTACCTATCTTCCCTGAGGTTACCCGAATTTGTTATCCCTAACCCGATACAGGTGGCGGTAATCACCTTCAAACTATTTTTTTACCCTTCCCTGTTGGTCCATACCCTGGTATCCCTGGCCCGGGTCCTCATCTCAGTGACCTTAGCTGTTTTTATTGGAAGCGCCCTTGTCTTAGCGGCCCGCTACATTCCCATAACCCGGCAGTTCGTGGGCACCCGACTCATCCCCTTTCTCAACTCCTTCCCCTCCCTGGGATGGGCCATGCTGGCAGTTATCTGGTTCGGGGTGAGTAATCCCAGCGTCATATTTGTAGAGACCGCCATTCTGCTTCCCTTTTGCATGATTAATATGTGGGAAGGATTCAAGACCCTGGATGAAGAGCTCCTGGAGATGTCGGTGAGCTTCACCAGGAACAAGAGGAAGGTATTAATGAAGGTAATCCTGCCCCTCCTCTTTCCCCATATCTTTTCTGCCCTGCGGATCTCTTATGGGGTGGGCTGGAAAATCTCCCTCATAGCGGAACTTTTCGGCGCCCGCACCGGCCTGGGCTACCTGCTTAACCTGGCCCGGCAGAGTTTCGATACGCCCTTGATGTTTGGAACCATCGTGGTGATTATCATATTGGTAGGGCTGTTCGATAACATCATCTTCAAATATTTTGAGAACCGCATGCTCAAATATAGAATGGAATAACCCGGTCTCAAGGGGAAAAAGGCCGGCCGCGGACGAAGAGGGCCAGCAGGGCATATACCTGGGAAGCCTTGACCAGGTCTTCGGCTAAAAGGAAGGGCATCCCCTCTCCCCTGCCCGCTGTCCTGGCCCCAGGGCTATATCAGAAATGGCGTCCCAAAAAAGCTTGACAGGCCAACAGGCCGGGATTAACTTAAAAAACATCCTTGGCAACTGTGATTTCGGTGTCGTCGAAATTAGATATGGGGAATTCCCAATAGAATAGAAGCTCCTGATTCAACCTTAACCGATTAGCCCTTGACAAATGATGAATGCAAATTAGTATGAGACTGAGAGGTATGTTGTTCAGCCCTGGAGATGGCAACAGGATAATCCTTTCGGATAGGATGACAAAATAGATATCATTACCTTTTCCAATGTGAAGATGAAGTTTGGGACGGAGGTCGTCCTGGATGGCATAAGCTTCGCCATAAAAAGGGGGGAATTCATCTCCCTTCTGGGCGCCAGCGGCTGCGGCAAATCGACCTCGCTTAGAATTATGGGCGACCTTTTAGGTGTATCCGGGGGAGAGGTTTTGGTGGACGGCCGGCCCCCCAAGGAGACCTGGAGCAAAATAGCCTATGTCTTTCAATCGCCCCGGCTCGCCCCCTGGCGCAATGCCCTGGATAATGTGGTGCTGGGGATGGAGCTGCGCGAGGATAAGATGAGCCGACAACGGATGCAGGAGACAGCCCTCCACTACCTGGATATGGTGGGCCTCACTCGGGATATCCACAAATATCCCCAGGTGCTCTCCGGCGGCGAGAGGCAACGGGTGGCCCTGGCCAGGGCCCTGGCGGTGGACCCAGAGATAATCCTCATGGATGAACCCTTCTCCGGGCTGGATGTTCAAACCCGGGAGAAGATGCGGGATGAGGTTATAAACATCTGGTTGAAGACCGGTAAGACCATAATCTTCGTTACCCACGATATTGAGGAGGCCCTGTACCTGGCCCAGCGTATCGTGGTCTTCTCTCGCAAGCCAACACATATCCTAAAGATAATAAATATGGATATGGCTAGGCCGCGCCATTTGGATACCAACCCCCGCCTGATTAAATTGCGCAAAGAAATTCGCGAGATATTCCTTCAACAAGGTTGGGAAATGGGCGAATGTTCGCCTAGGGGACCCCTTAAGGAAACCAAGGGCCATTTTAACTCTGAAAGTGGTTAGTAATTGGGGGCAAGTCACCTAAAATAAAGGAGAGGCCATGAGAGATAACAAATCAGCCAGAATTATGTTGTTAAAGCTACTTAGTTTCTCAATGATTTTATGTGTCGTATTTGTTGGTATGAGCCCCAGTGCCTGGAGTCAACCGGCCAAGAAAGAAGTAATTAAGGTGGCGCACTTCTTTGTAGCCAGTTATCAGGTGCCTCTTTATGCCCTCAAAGAAGGCAAAGTTAAATCGGACATTATCGATGTGGAGCTTCACCCTATGAGCATCTCCGCACTTATTATGGCCACCGGAACTAAGCAGTACGATGTGGTGGATTTGGCTGCTGCCGGTTTTCCCCTGGCGGTGAAGCGGGGCCTCGATCTGGTCATTCTGGCTAGCAGTATAGTGCTCAGGACCGGCCATTACATTGTGGTCAAGCCCAACTCGCCCATCAAAAGTGCAGCTGATCTCAAGGGTAAAACCTTGGGGGTCAGCTCCATAGGATCCACCTCCGTTATTCAGACCAGGATGGTTCTAAGGAAGAAATACAGGTTGAGGACCGGGATAAAAGGTGCAGACATAACGTTACTAGAAGCGCCTCTGTTAAGCTTACCCGCCATGCTGGAGAGGGACCAGCTTGACGCCATCATAGTCTTCGCCATGGGTGGATATAAGGGGTTAAGACAGGGTAACATGCGCATTATAGCGGATATTGGCATTGACTATAAGC
>JAZFTZ010000069.1:0-3424 GCA_036446955.1 Thermodesulfobacteriota bacterium | reverse complement strand
TCAGGCTTCCATTTTTGATTTTCTGCTTGTTCTCAGTAATCCACTTTGCGAAGGGAGTATTTAGTAATGGGGAGCGAGCGTCCTCTAACTCTGCCCTCAACGCATTAGCCAAGGCCCTTTTATTTTCAGCTTCTCTTTTTTTCTCTAGCATCCTGGTAGTGAAATAGGTTATGAGTCCGCCGACTATGACTGCCAAAAGCGTTATCATTATCTTATATGGCCTCGCCGTTTATCAGGGTCATATCCGCCACCCCCTTCACCTTCCAGCCGTCAAAGGGTGAGTTTTTGCTCGACGAGGCGAACTTATTTACATCTACCACCCACTCTTTGTCCATATCTATTATAGCAATGTCGGCATCCGCACCCACAGCTAGCGTGCCCTTTGGAATGCCCAGGACACGGGCGGGGTTGACCGTAAGTTTGGCAATGGCCTGATTAATGGTAAGAGTGCTCTCATGCACCAGCTTCAAGGTCAACGCCAGCGCGGTCTCCAAGCCTAGCATGCCGCTGGCCGCGTTGACAAACTCCACCTCCTTGGCGTCCGGCTCGTGGGGTGCATGGTCAGAGGCGATAGCGTCTATGGTGCCGTCCTTCAAACCCGCTTTTATGGCCTCCACGTCCTCCCGGCCCCTAAGCGGCGGGTTGACCTTGCATAAAGTATTGAACTCACCGATATCCTCATCGGTAAGGCTGAAATACTGGGGCGCAGTCTCGCAGCTAACGTTAATACCCCTCGCCTTAGCCTGACGGATGAGTTCCACCGAGCCCGCACAGCTCACATGCGCGATGTGCAACCGGCCATGGGTCAACTCGGCCAAGATTAAATCCCTGGCCACCATGGCCTCCTCCGCGGCTTTGGATATGGGCGGCAGGCCCAACCGGGTGGAAACCGGGCCTTCGTTCATTACACCGCCGGCAGACAGATTCAAATCCTCGCAGTGGGAGATAACCGGCAGGTCGAAGGCTTTTGTATATTCCAACGCCCGGCGCATAAGCTGGCCGTTCATAACCGGCCGGCCATCGTCAGAGACGGCCACCGCGCCGGCATCTTTCAACTCCCCCATCTCGGCCAGCTCCTTACCGGCCAGCCCTTGCGATATGGCTCCGATGGGAAATACGTTGACCCCGCCGGCTAATCTGGCCTGACGCAGGATGTACTCGGTAACCGCGCGGTTGTCGTTCACCGGGTCGGTATTGGCCATGCAGGCGATGGAGGTGAAACCGCCCCGGGCCGCGGCCTGACACCCGGTGGCGATGGTCTCCTTGTATTCGTATCCAGGCTCCCGAAGATGGGTGTGCATGTCAATGAGCCCAGGGACGACCAGCTTTCCTTCGGCAAGAATCTCCCGGCAGTCCGGGGCCAAGCCCCCGGCTCCGGCTGATTCGACGGCAACGATCTCGCCCTGGTCAATATAGACATCCTTGATAGCGTCTAAATTGCTGGCCGGGTCTATTACCCGACCTCCTCTAATTACCAGTTTCAATGATTCCCCCGGCCAGTAAATACAGCAGGGCCATCCTAACCGCCACCCCGTTAGTCACCTGGTCCAGTATAACCGCATGATCACTGTCAGCCAGCGCGCTCTCCAGCTCCACGCCTCGGTTTACCGGGCCCGGGTGCATAATTATCACCTCTGGCCTTGCCTGCTTAAGGTGGCGGTAGCCTAAGCCGAAATAACGGGAATATTCTCGCAGGCTGGGGAAAAGAGATTCAGCCATCCGCTCCCGCTGGATACGCAGCATCATGATGACGTCGGCATCTTTAATGGCATCGATCAAGTCGTAGCTGACTTTAACCCCCAGGCTTTCCGCATCCACAGGTATCATAGTGGGCGGACCGGCTACGGTAACCTCGGCTCCCATCGTCCTTAGACCCCAGATGTTGGACCTGGCTACCCGACTATGGGATATATCGCCGATAATGGCTATCTTAAGCCCGGCAATTCTTCCCTTTTTCTCCCGAATGGTAAACATATCGAGTAGCGCCTGAGTAGGATGCTCGTGTGCGCCGTCCCCGGCATTAATGACCGAACAGGTCAAAATCTTGCTGAGTAGCAATGGCGCACCGGCCGCGGGATGACGGATGACCAAAATATCCGGGTTCATGGCCTGAATGTTTCTGGCGGTATCGGCCAAGGTCTCCCCCTTGCTTATGCTGGTGCCCGTCCCGGAGACGTTGATTGTATCAGCTGACAACCTTTTGGCCGCAATCTCAAAAGAGACCCTGGTCCTGGTGCTGGGCTCCAGAAACAGGTTAACGATGGTTTTACCCCTTAACGCGGGCACCTTCTTTATCTCCCGAGTGGAGACCTCTTTCAGGGAGGCAGCGCAATCCAGGATCAACTCTATCTCCTTATTGCCGAGCTGCCGGATAGTCACCAGGTCTTTGGACAGGAGGCTCATGGCTCAATCCTAACCAGACGAAAAAAAACCTCCTTACGGAGATCGTAAGAAGGTTCGAAAGACATCATAGCCCAATGCACTCTGTTCTCCAGCTAGACTATGCTAACGATGGCATAGTTTCCCCTACCTTCATCACTTGCAAACCCTTACCAGATTCTGACCACAACCGGCCAATGACTTAGCTGAACTGTTTTATTACTACACAAAGGCCAGGCCGTTGTCAACCAAAATTTATCATTACCGGCGGCCACGTCCCACTGGGAAAATTGATTAATGCAACAGGTGGCCTATGCGCCTCCACCTGAGCCCGAAATTCTTGCTATCCCAGGACCAGTAGACGATGAAGGCCTTGCCCTTTATTTTGTTTTCCTTGACAAAGCCCCAGAATCGGGAATCATAGCTCTTATCCCGGTTATCTCCTAATACAAACACGGAGTCCCGAGGCACCCTGGCCGGGCCAAAATTCTCCCGGGGCTCGCGTGCGTTATCATCATAAACCGCATACGGCTCGGTGGTTCTTTCACCGTTTACATAAACATCCCTGCCTGAGACCCGGACCAGATCTCCTTCCACGGCTATCACCCTTTTTATGAAGTCTTTACTTGGATCTACCGGATAAATAAAGACAATTACGTCACCCCGATTAGGATGTGGCGAGGCAAATAGGCGACTATCGGTGAAAGGTATCTTTACGCCATATTTGAATTTACTCACCAGGATATGGTCGCCTATCAGCAATGTGGATTCCATAGAGCCAGAGGGAATCTTGAACGCCTGAACAACAAAGGTGCGAATAAACAGGGCGAGGACGACGGCAATAATTATGGCTTCAGCATATTCCCGAACGGTGCTTTTCTTATAACCTGCCAGGAACTGGTCATAAGACTCGGTAAGCTTATCCCCGGCTTTACTTATCCGCTTGGGGTCTTTTTTCTCCAGCGCCTGCTTTAAGGCCTCTAACTCCTGGGTTATCCTGGTCTGAACCTCGCTAGCCAGGCGGTTTCTCTGTTGTTTCAAGCCC
>JAZFTZ010000068.1:0-8058 GCA_036446955.1 Thermodesulfobacteriota bacterium | reverse complement strand
CTGGCTCCCACGGAAAGTTGGAATACCGCTTTCCGCGGATATCCCCGCGCCGGTAAGCGCGACGGTCTTCTTGGAGCGAATGATATCCTCGCCCAATTCTCTTATCAGATTATCTTCCAACCTTACCCCCCTTCCTAGCTTGACCCTGCCTTGCCCACCCCCGGGCAGCCGGACTGGCTACCTTGGGATCGGTAAGCACATTCAAACAGGCTGGCCGGCCGCTTTCAAAGGCTCTGCCCAAGGCGTCCAAAAGCTCCTCCTCCTTGCACACCAGTTCTCCGTAACCGCCAAAGTCCTCCATCAAGCGGTCATAGCGAACCAGGCCCAACTCAGCCGCGATAGCACCTCCCGGGCCGTATGCCATCCGCTGGCGATGTTTAATCAATCCCCAGGATTTATCATTATTGACCACCACCACAATCGGCAAGCCATGCCTTACCGCGCTGTTAAACTCCATGAGGCTGAACCCGAGAGAGCCATCCCCGGTGATTAACACTACCTGTCTCTTCGGATACTTGAGCTTGGCTGCCAGGGCAAAGGGCAATCCGACACCCAGGGTGTGCCAAGGCCCGGCATCGAGAAATAGTCCAGGGCTGTTAACACGGCGGGCCATTCGTGCCCAAAAACAGGTATCGCCACCATCCACTACCATGAGCGCGTCCGGCTCAAGATAGCTGTCAATAAGCTGACACAACTGAAACGGGTGAATAGGGGCATCCCTGTTTTTTCTCCCCAGGAGGCGCTTTATTTCCTCCTTTCGCGCCCGGAGAATATAGCTGAGCCAATCCCCTCTCCCATCCGGCCGGAGGTCCTTGCCCAGCGCGCCATTTACGGCCTGGAAGGAGTGCTTGATAGAGCCGCGCATAATAACCAAATCGTTTAGCCCCCAAAAACCATCCTCCTTATCAGCATCAATAGCTATGACCCGGGGCCGGGATAAGGGGTCGGATATTCGCGCCAAATCGGCACCCGCTACAATGACCAGATCGGCCCTGGCCAATGCCAAACAAAACGCGCTGTCAGGGTAAGGGCTGGCCCAGCCCAGGCAGTAAGGATGGCTGTCCGGCAGGCAGCCACGGCCCATATCCTGAGTGAAGCTGGGCAGCTTCGCACCTTCCACCAAGCTGGCTAGTTCCTCCCAGGCGCGCGAATACCAGACACCGCTGCCCGCGATTAAAAGAGGACGACGTGAAGCCAGCAGCATCTTAGCTACCCTCTCCACCTGGTTACTCTCAGGAGAAGCTGCTGCTTGAGAAGGATCGCCAGCCGGGGCCGACCAACCAGGCCGGTGAGCCTGGCCGCTAAGCACGTCCTCAGGTAAGTCCAGATATACCGGTCCGGGTCTGCCTGAGCTTGCCCAGTAGAAGGCCTTGGCCAGGTACTCCGCTATTCGAGAGGTCTCGGTCACCTGTCTGGCCCACTTGGTTACCGGTCGGGCCAGGGGAAGCTGGTCCAGCTCCTGAAAAGCCTGGCTATCCCTCAAGGCTAAAGGCGCGCTGCCGCTTATAAAGACGACCGGGCTTCCCGCCTCATAGGCATTGGCCATAGGAGTAAGCAGGTTGGTAAATGCCGGCCCGGCAGAGGCCAAACAAACCGCCGGCTGCAAGCTTAAACGGGCGTAAGCATCGGCCATAAACCCGGCCGCCTGCTCATGGCGGGTATCAAATATCTTGATCCCGGCACCCCGGCTGGCCTCATAAATTGAGGTGATCTGGCCACCGGTAAGGGTGAAGATGGTATCCGCTCCCCGGGCTTTTAAAACATCTATTACCAGCTGGCCACCCGAAACCCTGGCCAAATGCCGCCTCCTTGCTAGCGGTACATCGCCTCAATGAACGCACCATACTTCTTGGCGACGACCTTCCTCCTTACCTTCATGGTGGGAGTAAGTTCTCCGGCAAGCGAGCTAAAGTCCTGGTCCAGCAGCTTGTACTTCCTGATGCGCTCATAAGGAGCCAGGCGCTGATTCTTCTCCGCTATTATCGCCTTCAGCTCAGCGCACACCCAGGGGTTTTCCACCAGTTCCTCCGGCCGCTTAAATAATATGCCTTTAGCGCGCGCGTATTCAGTCAAGGCATCCAAATCCAACCATATCAGGCCGGTGAGATAGGGCCGATTATCTCCAAAAACCACTGCCTCGCTTATAAACGTGCCCGCTTTCAATATGCTCTCAATCTTTTGCGGTGAAACGTTTTCCCCCAAGCTGGTAACGATCAAATCCTTTTTCCTATCGGTTATTACCAGGAATCCCTCCCGGTTCAGCCAGCCTACATCCCCGGTATGAAGCCAGCTATCCTTTTTTGCCGCGGCCGTAGCCGAGGGGTTGCGCCAATACTCCTGAAAGACAACGCCGCCCTTGAGTAAAATCTCGCCATCGGAAGCTATCTTCACCTCCACTCCCGGACATGGCTTGCCGACCCCCTCCAGGTTAAAATTGTCGAAGTTGTTGACCGAGCAGACCGAACACGATTCCGTCAACCCATACCCCTGGAACAAGGGAAGGCCGGCTGACCAAAAGAAAGTTGTTACTTCCGCGGTTAATGGCGCGCCGCCGGAGACAAGAAAACGTATTCTCCCGCCTAACCGCTTCCTCAACTTTGAAAAGACGAGCAAGTCGGCCAGGGGATAGAGGAGGTTTGCGAAAAAGGGGACCCGCTCGCCCCTCATAAGCCGCTTCGCTCTCCCTCTAGCTAAACCAAAAGCTAACCAGAAAAGACCGCGACCAAATCCCGAGCGGCGAGATACCGCGGCCAAGATGCGCCCATAAAGCCGGTCATAAAACCGAGGCACTCCGAAGATAACCGTGGGGCGAACCGCTACCAAATCCCGTACAACCGTCTCTGGCGACTGAGCAAAGGCTACTATCACCCCCTTGTCCAGATTGGAGTAGGTGACGAATCGCTCGTAAACGTGGCCCAGCGGAAGAAAGGAAAGGGCCAGGTCGCCCTCCCGGGTGGGAAGGACCGACCGGGCTGACCGGCAACCAGTCACGAAGTTACGCTGGCTCAGCACAGCCCCTTTCGGCTGGCCAGTGGTGCCAGAGGTATATACCAGGGTGGCCGGGGCATCTTCCTTTGATTCCTCAACCAACCGATCAATAGAGACAGAAACCTGGCAGCCCAAATTCTTAACTCGGCCAAAAGAGATAATACCGGGCTGCTTGCCCTCGGCGGCATCAATTACTACCTTTTCTAACTGGCCCAGACGCGCTTCTAGCTCAAAGAGCTTTTCCAGCTGGGCCTGCTCGGTAATCACAACCCGAATACCAGCATCCCTCATGATGTATTCCAGCTGCTCAACAGCAGAGTTTACATAGAGAGGTACAGAGATGGCTCCCAGCATCATCAAGGCCAGATCGGAGTAAATCCACTCGGGCCGATTGCGGCTCAAAATACCCACCCGCTCGCCCCTGGCTACACCGAGGGCTGACAAGCCGTGGGTCAACTCCTCAATTTCCAGCCACGACTGCTGCCAGGAAAAGTCCTTATACTTTCCACCTACTCTGTATCTGAACGCGGTTTTTTGAGGCCAGGCATAGGCCCGGTTGCGGAAAATCTGAACCAGGGTCTTTTCAGCCATCTTTGCTTTGTTCCCCCAGCCAACTTTTGTTAGTATTAGTATAAGTAATCAGGCCGGAGTCTGTCAAACTGACACAAGAAGCCGGGTATGGGGTCATGAGACGTAGTGACACTCCCAGGGAACGGGGCTAGAGAGTTTATCCCATCGAGGGAAATATATGGCTGAAGCAAAGAAACATTTACTGGTGGGCATTACCGGCGGCATTGGCTCAGGCAAGAGCACGGTGGCCGGCTTCTTTCGCGAGCTGGGTGCCTGTACCATTGATAGCGACCAGATAGCCCGCCGGGTGGTTGTTCCGGAAAAACCGGCTTGGCAGGAGTTGGTCCAGGAATTTGGGAGGCAGATACTGAATAACGATTCCACCATTAACCGAGAGCGAGTCTCAGAGATTGTTTTCAATGATAGTCAGAACCGGCTTCGCTTGATTGAGATCACCCATCCTCGCATCCGGGAAGAGACGTTAAAGGCCGCGACCAAATACTTCCACCAAGGTGCCGGCGTTGTCATGATAGAGGCCGCCCTTTTTGGGGAAAGCCCTTACGACCCTGAACTCGATGCCCTGATTCTGGTGTCTATCGATCCCGCGCTTCAGTTGGAAAGAGTACTATCCCGGGGAAAGCTAACGCGAGAACAAGCAGTTTTAAGGATTGCCTCCCAGAGGCCTCAGGAGGATAAGAAGGGCCGGGCCAGTTTTATCATCGATAATTCCGGCAGCCTGGAGCAAACAAGGCACCAGCTAGAGGGTATCTGGCAGAAATTAGTCAACAGGTTAGAAAGGGGCTAGGCCTGGTTAAAAGAGGCGGCCAGGCCGGGGTGGACTATCTCTCCCCGGGCTATATTTATACCCCTTTTCAAATAGTTGTCCTCGGCCACTGCCTTTTCATAACCCAGCGAGGCTATCTTCAGGAGGTAGGGCAGGGTTACATTGCTCAAGGCCAGGGTAGCGGTGCGAGGAACCAAAGCGGGCATGTTAATAACACAATAGTGTATTACCCCGGACTCCAGATAGGTCGGCGCCTCAAGAGAAGTAGGCCGGCTGGTCTCAAAGCAGCCACCCTGATCAATGGATAAATCTGCCACTACCGAACCGGGTTCCATCCTCCTCACCAGCTCCCGGGAAACCAGCCTAGGGGCCTTTGCACCGGAGACATAGACCGCGCCAACGACCAGATCGGCCTTTTCAACCTGCTCAGCTAGGTTAGCTGAGCTGGCGTACAGGGTGATTAGATTACCGCTAACCATCTCTGCTATCCGGGTGAGTCGAGTCAAATCGATATCTAAAAGAAAAACAGCAGCACCCATAGCTACCGCCAATCGGCAGGCAGCCATCCCTGACTCGCCGCCCCCAAGTATAACCACCCTGGCCGGAGCGACGCCAGCGGTGCCGCCCAGGAGGATGCCTTTGCCGCCGTGGTGAATCGCCAGTAAGTGAGCCCCTTCTTGCACGGCCAGCCTGCCAGCGATTCGGCTCATGGGAGCGAGAATGGGGCGGTAGCCGTTGTCGCTCTCCACCGTCTCGAACGCGATACCTGCTGCTTTCGAGCCAAGCAGGACATCGGTCAGCTTTTTGCTTGCCGCTAGATGAAGGAAACTAAAAATGACCAGCCCTTCCCTGAAAAAAGCGAATTCTTGGGCAATGGGACCTTTTACCTTGACGATGAGGTCAGCGCTCCCCCAAACCTCGGCCGCCGATGAACACAACCGAGCCCCTGCCTTTCGGTACTGTTCATCGGGGAATCCGCTGCTTGCCCCGGCACCGGCCTCCACGTCGACCTGGTTACCATTACCCACCAGGGCGTAAGCGCCGGCCGGGGTTAAGGCTACTCGCCGCTCCCCCTCCAGGACCTCTTTGGGGACACCAACAATCATGGCAACCCTCGCGGGCTAGTGGCTGAAACAGCTGGAGATTGAGACCGGTAGAGTTACTCCCCCCGGTAGCAGATACCGTAACCACCCTTAGGATATTCCCACTTGACCGCCTTATTGCCAGCCACGTGGCAGGCCACGATTATAGCACCACACTCCACGCAGCCTTCCCAGGACATCACTATCTCGCCATTTTCATCCAGAGTGAAATTATCTACCGGGCAAACGATGGTACAGGGCTTGGTCTCGCACTGACGGCACAGTTCCTTGTCTATGCTCATATGGGCGTTACCCAGATCGACCTTGAACTTGTCCAGGCCTAACTTTTCCTCTACTTTCAAAAGTATGCTCTACCTCCTTTTAGGCACTGCCAAGCAAATCGCAACAGAGGCAGGCGTTTAAATAGTTTCTTGCGCATCCTCTTCTCCATTTCCTTCTTAGGCAACTCATTAACCGTGTAATAATCGCAGGCAAGCTCAGTGAAAAGGTCAAGGTACGGCCCCATGAAATCCTCATTCTCCTGCAGAAAACGGAAGAAATGGCGCGACTTTTTCAAATCCTTCATGACAAAGCACTCATCAAGCAGCCGCTTGTAATGAGACAGGCTGGCCTCGGAGAAATCGCCCTTCTCTTTAGCTTTAATAACTGTCTGGGCCGCGGCCACGCCCGAGGCCATGGCCAAGTTAGTGCCCTCGTAATGAGGGGAAGCGTTTACCAAGCCGGCAGCATCACCCAAGACCAGCATACCATGAGTGTAAAGCTTGGGCAGGTAATCGTACCCACCCTCCGGGGTCATATGAGCCAGGTACTCTCTTAGCTCCCCACCTTTGATCAGATCCTTGATGAGGGGATGGTTTTCAAAATGTTCCAGCAGGTCTTGAGGTTTGAGCCGCTTCTCGATTAGAAACTTCAGCGTAGTACCTATGCCTATCGAGACCGATTCCTTATTGGTGTAGATGAAACCGATGCCCCAAATCCCCTGAAGGGCATCGCCCACACATTCGTACACCGCGCCCCGATCGCCGGAGAGGTTGAACCTGTCCTCAATGACGCCACGGGGCAAAGCATATATATCCTGAACGCTCAGGCCAACCTGGTCCAGGGTGAACTGTTTCCTTAATCCCACCTTTTCAGCTAGAAAAGAATTAACTCCATCAGCAGCCAGGACCACATCAGCGTACAGCTCCCCCTCCTCCCGCCTGGTCTTTACCCCGACTACCCGTCCGTCCTTCCAGATAACGTCGTCAACTACGGTCTCAGGAATTATCAGTGCGCCCGCTTCCTCTGCTTTCTCAGCAAACCAGCGGTCAAATTTAGCCCGAATGATGGTAAAGGTGTTGTTGAAAGGCGGTTCGGCGAAATCCTCGCTTTGAATGTTCAGCTTGACTCCATGCCGGGGCGACATAAAGCACAAGGTCCGGCTGGTAATGTGCCGCTCCAGCGGGGCCTCTTCCCAGAACTTAGGGATGAGTTGGTTGAGGACGGTGCTGTACAGGATACCCCCGAAGGTGTTTTTCGCGCCCGGATATTCCCCACGCTCAAACACCACTACGTTAAGTCCGGCCCGAGCCATGACCAGGGCCGCGCTAATCCCTGCCGGTCCCGCGCCCACCACAATGGCATCGAACTTTTCCTCCACCGGTCTCTCCTAACCCGACTCTTTTACCTTCTTCAACTCCTCGATCAAAGCCGGTATGACCTGGAGAAGGTCGCCAACTATTCCAAAGTCAGCCAGTTTAAGTATCGGCGCGTTAGGGTCCTTGTTTATGGCTATGATGTATTTAGAGGAATTCATGCCCGCCAGATGCTGAATCGCGCCGGAGATGCCGCAGGCCACGTACAGGGTCGGGCTAACCACCTTTCCGGTCTGTCCCACTTGGATGGCATGAGGCACCCAGCCAGCGTCCACGATGGCGCGCGAGGCACCCGCGGCCGCGCCCAAGAGATCGGCTAACTCCTCGATGAGCTTGAAATTATCCTGGGACTTGATCCCCCGACCGCCGGCAACGATGATGTCGGCTTCGGTTATATCGACCCTTTCCCCTGATGTCTTAATAAACTCCTTCATCTTTGCTCGGGCCTGAACTCCATCGACGGCTAGCTTAACCACCTGTCCGGCGCTTTCCTCCCGGGAAGGCTCAGCCACAGGTAGCACATTGGGCCGAACACTGGCCATTTGGGGGAAATCTTCGGAGAGACTCAACTTGGCAAATACCTTGCCCGCATATATGGGGCGCACCGCCCACAGCTTGCCCGCGCCATCTATACCCAGCCCGGTTACGTCGCTGGCCAGAGCAACCCCTAATCGGGCGGCAGCTCGGGCGGAGAGATCCTTTCCCAAAGAGGTGGCCGGAAAAAGGAGAATTTCTGGCTGATGTTCCTTCACCAGCTGACAAAGAATATGACAATATGCTTCCGATGTATAATCCTTTAATCCCTCGTGGTCAGCCAGCAATACGGTATCCGCCCCTCGCTTAATTAACTCTCCGGCCAACGGCTCCACGCCCGAACCAAATAGCAAGGCGTAAAGCGAAACATTCTTGGCCTTGGCAAACTCACTCCCCTGGGCTAATAACTCAAAGGTGACCTTTTTGAATTTCCCTTCCCACTGCT
>JAZFTZ010000067.1:0-4091 GCA_036446955.1 Thermodesulfobacteriota bacterium | reverse complement strand
GTGGCGCTGGAACTGAATAAAAAGGGGGATGACATAATCACCGCTTGCCGGCAGGAAGGGCTGCTGCTTAATTTGACCATGGGAAAGATATTGCGTTTCCTGCCTCCTCTGGTGGTAACTGAAACCGAGATCGATCAGGCCATCGAGGTCTTAACGAAAGTCTTACGGGCTCAAAGCTAACTGATATGGAACGAGACCTTATCTCTTTGCAGGACTTTAACCGCTGGGAGATCGAGGCGCTTTTAAAACGGGCCTCCCAGCTTAAGGAAGAGCTACAACGGGGCCACAACAAACCGACCCTGGCGGCTAAAACCCTGGGTTTGCTGTTTGAGAAGGCCTCCACCCGCACCCGAGTTTCCTTCCAGGTGGGCATGGTTCAACTGGGAGGCAGCTCGTTATTCCTCAACGCCTCCGACTTACAATTGGGCCGGGGCGAACCCATCTCCGATACCGCCCGGGTCCTGTCCCGGTATCTCGATGGTGTAGTGCTTCGCACCGTTTCTCACCAAACCATCCTGGAGTTTGCTCGCTACGCGACCATCCCGGTGATAAACGGCCTATCCGATCTATTCCACCCCTGCCAGATTCTGGCTGACCTGTTTACCATTCTGGAAGTCAAAGGCACGATGTGCGGTATTAAAGTGGCCTACGTGGGCGACGGCAATAACGTGGCCAATTCCTGGGTGGAGGCGGCTACCAAGTTTCCTTTCCAGCTTACTCTGGCCTGCCCAAAGGGGTACGGGCCTGACAAGGAGATAATGAAAGCTGCAAATGAGCTGGCCAGTATAGAATTAACTACCGACGCAGAGGAAGCTGCCGCGGACGCGGATGTCCTCTATACCGATGTCTGGGTCTCCATGGGAGATGAGGCACAAGAGCAGAAACGCCGCCGTATATTCAAACGTTATCAGCTTAACGATAAACTGCTGGAAGTGGCCAAAAACGATGTTTTAGTGCTGCATTGCCTGCCCGCGCATCGGGAGGAGGAGATTACCAGCAAGGTCCTGGAGGGCCATTTCTCAATAATCTTGAACCAGGCGGAAAACCGGCTGCACGTGCAAAAGGCCGTCCTGGAGGCGCTTTTGGGGTAAGGGGACTAGGGAGTTTTTAGGGGGAACCCTTTAAAAAGGGTTGCCCCCTAAAACCCCCTCCTAAACTTTTTGAGCTACCCTCTGTAATTTCGGCAAGGCCGAAATTACAGAGGGGGGAAGTGGTTAAGAGAATTGACCGGGGAGAATAAAGGGGCGGTATCGATGGTTGGTCAGCGATCTGATATATAATAGGAACTGTTATGGGAACAAAGAGCGTTATAAACAAAATAGTCCTGGCTTACTCTGGCGGATTGGACACCTCGGTCATGCTCAAGTGGCTGATCGAGAATTACGGTTGTGAGGTGATCGCGTTCACCGCTGACTTGGGCCAGGGGGAGGACTTGGATGAGGTCCGGGAAAAGGCCATCAAAACCGGCGCGGCCAAGGTGTACATGGATGATGTCCGGGAGGAGTTTGTGCGCGATTTCGTCTTCCCCGGGTTTAGGGCCAACGTGGTTTACGAGGGGACCTATCTTTTAGGCACCGCGCTGGCCCGGCCCTTGATCGCCAAGAAGCAGATAGAGGTGGCTAAGAAGGAGGGAGCTGACGCGGTTGCGCATGGTGCAACCGGCAAGGGAAATGACCAGGTCAGGTTCGAGCTCACCTATCATGCCTTGTCCCCGGGGATAAAGGTGGTGGCCCCGTGGCGGGAATGGGAGCTGAAGTCAAGGCAGGCCCTTATCGACTATGCCCAGGAAAGGGGTATTTCGGTCAGCGCCACCGCTGATAAGCCGTACAGTATAGACCGGAACCTGCTCCATTCCAGCTATGAGGGGGGCATACTGGAGGACCCCTGGCGCGAGCCTGACGAATCAATATTTGAGCTGACCACCTCTCCCTTGAACGCGCTGGATGAACCCCGCTACCTGGAGGTCGCGTTCGAGCAGGGTAATCCGGTGGCAGTGGATGGAGAGGCGCTTTCGCCCGCCCGCTTGCTGGCTGCCTTGAATGCTGTTGGCGGCCAGCACGGCATCGGCCGGGTGGATATGGTGGAAAATCGGTATGTGGGCATAAAGTGCCGGGGTGTTTACGAGACTCCAGGTGGGACCATCATCCAGACGGGCCACCGGGCGGTGGAGTCGATCACCATGGATAGAGAGGTGATGCGGCTTCGGGACAGCCTTATCCCCAAGTATTCGGAGTTGATCTATTATGGATACTGGTTTTCGCCGGAACGGGAGCTTATGCAAAAGCTATTCGACGAGAGTCAGGTCAATGTGACCGGAGTCGCCCGGCTAAAACTTTATAAGGGCAACTGTCAGGTAGTGGGTCGAAAGGCGGATAAATCGCTGTACAGACCGGAGTATGCCACCTTTGAGGAAGAGGATGTTTACGACCAGAAGGATGCCGAGGGCTTTATAAAGATTAACGCCTTGCGCCTGAAGATCAGGTCGTTACTAGACGGCCGGTTAGGTTAAGATGCCCGGTTCCAAACAAAAGAAACCCTGGAGCGGAGCTTTTAAGGAAGGGATCCATCCCTTGGCCGAGAGGTTTACCTCGTCGATTGACTTCGATAAAAGGTTGTACAGGTACGATATAAAGGGCAGCATTGCCCATGCCAGGATGCTGGCTAAATGCGGGATAATCTCCAGGCAAGAGGCCGCGGCTTTGGTCGCCGGCCTCAAGGATATCGAGGCCGACATCGAGGCCGGCCGTTTTCAATTCGACCCGGCGCTGGAAGATATACACATGAACATAGAGCACCGCCTCACCGAGAAACTGGGGGATGTGGGCGCTAAGCTTCATGCCGGAAGGAGCCGGAACGACCAGATAGCCCTGGATCTACGGCTGTACTTAAGGGATGAGATCAAGGAAGTTAGAAAGAGGATAAAGACCCTCAAGCGTGTTCTCGCCCGCCTGGCCAGGAAGCACCTGGGTGCGATAATGCCCGGTTACACGCACTTGCGAGGTGCCCAGCCGGTTCTTTTTTCCCATTACCTGTTGGCCTATTACGAGATGCTCGAGCGAGATGATGGCCGTTATCAGGACTGCGGCCAGCGGGTCGATGTTTTACCTCTGGGCGCGGCCGCGCTGGCCGGCAGCACTTTGCCTTTAGACCGGGGCTATCTAGCTAAGTTACTGGGATTTCGTGCCGTCACTGGCAACAGCATCGATACTGTTTCCGACCGGGACTTTGTCATCGAGTTTGTGGCCGACTGTTGTCTTACCATGATGCATCTAAGCCGCTTGTGCGAGGACCTTATCATCTTCAGCAGCCCGGAGTTCGGCTTTCTGCGCCTGCCCGAAGCCTTCCTTACCGGCTCCAGCATAATGCCCCAAAAACAAAACCCTGACGTTCTGGAGCTTGTTAGGGGCAAGACAGGCCGCAGCTACGGTGCGCTTTTTTCTCTGTTAACCATGATGAAGGGTCTGCCTCTTTCCTACAATCGGGATATGCAGGAGGACAAGGAGCCTTTGTTCGATTGTGTTGATACGGTAAAGTCGTGCCTGGAGGTTTTAGCTGAAATTCTTAAACGAATAAAGCTGGAGGAGGCCAGGATGGCCGAGGCTGCAGCTCAGGGCTTCCTTACTGCCACTGATGCCGCCGAGTACCTGGTGAGAAAAGGGGTGCCCTTTCGCCAGGCTCATCAGATTGTAGGGCGTTTGGTGAGATATTGTATGGAAAAGAAGAAAAGACTGGACCAGCTCTCCCTGGAGGAGCTCAAGCATTTTTCTCCTCACTTCGACGCCGATCTCATTCATTTGCTAACACCATCGGGCTCGGCCGAGGCCAGATCTACCGAGGGGGGAACGGCCAAGAGACGGGTCTTGGAAAAGCTTGATAAAATCGGAAAATAAGATGAGACGATTTGTTCTGCTAATTTTGGCTATCCTTTTTCTATCTTTATCTACCGCCTGTGGCAAGAAAGGCCCTCCCCAACCCCCTTCACCAAAGAAGGAGATCTGGAAAGTGGGGGTAAACCTTTTTATGGGGGTTCCCCCCAAACCCCCCAACCCAACATTGGGGTGGGTTTTTGTAGGGGCAAAGGAGCCCCGCAA
>JAZFTZ010000066.1:0-3666 GCA_036446955.1 Thermodesulfobacteriota bacterium | reverse complement strand
CAGGAGGTGGATGCCGTCCGGTTGAGGCCCACGCCGCTGGAATTCGCCCTCTATTTTGATTGCTAGCCGAATCAGCCGTTTACCTTTAAGGCCGGGCCTGGGGTGGCCCCTTCTTAAGGAAATAGATGACGAGCAAGACCGCCCCCAGGCTGATCCCGGCATCGGCCAGATTGAACGCGGGCCAATGGTAAGAGAACCAGTGCAGGTCAATGAAATCGACCACCTCCCCCTGTCTGACCCTATCGATGAGGTTACCCACGGCCCCGGCGAAGACCAGCGCGATGGCCCCGGTCAACAATCGAGCGTGAGCCGGTATCCGGCCGAAGAATCGCCATAAGATAAAGAAGGTAAGCGCGGTCACCCCCAGAAACAAGGGTATCCTGAAGCGGGCGGGCAGGTCGGCCAGCAAACCGAAGGCCGCGCCCTTGTTCCTCACGTAGATGAGGGCCAGGAAGTTATCCAGGATAATTATTCGCGGCTTGCCGGCTAGATACTGGCCGGCCAGGTACTTGCTTGCCTGATCCAAAAGGATCACCGACCCGGCAATCAACCAGAATATGAAGGACTTTCCTGCATTCACGGTCAGAGTGCCCCCCTTAGCTTAAGGATTGGTCAGGGTCGTGAAGCAGCGCTGACAGATTTGGGGATGGCCGACTTGGCTGCCAACCGTGTCGCTATAATTCCAACAACGCTGGCACTTCTCTCCCCGGGCACGGGCAACCGCTACGGTTAGCCCCGGCAGCTCTCGGGCTTCAGTCACCACTTCCTCCCTCGGGCCTTGGCTAACGGGCAATACTTCCACCTGGGAGACGATGAAGAGGGTGGGTAACATATCCTGACTTTTCTTAACGAAGGAGGCCAGTTCACCAGAACAATACAGGACGACCCTTGCCTCCAAGGAGTTTCCGATAAGCTTCTCCTGCCGGGCAACCTCCAGAGCTCGGGATGCCTGGCTTCGAATCTTAAGCAGGCGTTCCCACTTCTCGGCCAGCCCGGGGTCAGCCCAGCTCTCAACCACCTCGGGGAAAGTGGCCAGGTGCACGCTTTTCTCTCGGCTGGGCGTAGCAGACATATGCTGCCATACCTCCTCGGCGGTAAACGAAAGGATGGGCGCAACCATCCGCACCAACGCCTCCACTAGGTGGTAAAGCGCGGTCTGTGCCGAGCGCCGGGAAGCAGACGCCGGCGCATGGGTGTAGAGCCGGTCCTTAAGAATATCAAGGTACAGGGAACTCAAATCAACTGCGCAGAAGTTATGAATGGTATGAAATACCGGGTGGAACAGAAATTGGTCGTAGCTCTCCTTGACCTTGGTTACCACCTGGTTCAGGCGGTGGAGTATCCAGCGGTCGACTTCCTCCAATTGTTCATAATCCACTGCATCCGCGCCGGGGTCAAAATCGTAAAGATTGCCCAGCAGGAAGCGGCAGGTATTCCTGATACGGCGGTAGGCCTCGGTCAACCGGCTAAGTATCTCTTCCGAGATCTTAATATCTTCCCGGTAATCCTCGGCCGCTACCCACAGCCTCAGGATTTCCGCACCGTACCTTTTAATCACCTTTTCTGGGGCCATGACGTTGCCCATCGATTTGGACATCTTTCGCCCCTTGCCATCGACCACAAACCCATGGGTCAGGACCGCCTTGAAGGGAGGCCGGTCTCGGGTGGCCAGCGCGGCCAACAGCGAGCTTTGGAACCAGCCCCGGTGCTGGTCACTACCCTCCAAATAGAGGTCGGCCGGGAAGCTCAAACAATCCCTTTTTTCTAATACACCCGCGAAACTTACACCGGAATCGAACCAGACATCCAGGGTATCCAGCTCCTTCTTGAACTCATCAGCTCCACAGGAAGGACAGGTGGTACCCGGTGGTAAAAGCTCGGCCGGTTCCCGGTCGAACCAAACATCGGTACCGTCCTGGGCAAAGAGGTCGGCCACCCAGTCGATCAGTTCCTTCTTGGCCAGCACCTCACCGCAAGCCAGGCAGTGAAAAACGGCTATGGGAACGCCCCAGGCCCGTTGCCGGGATACGCACCAGTCGGAGCGGTGTTCCACCATCCCCTGGATACGATCCCGCCCCCAGGGAGGTATCCAGATTAGCTTGCCAATCCAGTCCAGGGCCCTTGCCCGAAGCTGTTTGGCCTCCAGAGAGAAGAACCACTGGGTAGTAGCCCTAAGTACCACCGGGTTCCTGCACCGCCAGCAATGGGGGTAGGAATGGACTATCGTCTCGGATTTAAGTAACGCACCTGCTTGCGCCAGTTTTTCTATTATAGGCTCATTGGCGGCAAAGACCTGCAGCCCGCCGAAAAATTCGACCTCGGGGACAAAGTGGCCACTATCGTCCACCGGGCTTAGCAGCTCCAAGCCCTCGGTCATGCCTAACTCATAGTCCTCTTGGCCATGGCCAGGCGCGATATGCACTATACCGGTGCCGGACTCCAGGGTAACGAACCAGCCTGAAACGACTTTTGACTTCCGATTCAGGAAGGGGTGGGCAAACTCTCTACCCTTGAGCTCGGCGGCCGCGAAGCTCTTCACCACCCGATAGTCTTCCAGGCCCAGCGCCTGGGTCACTTCCCGCACCCTTCCCTCAGCCATGATGAGGACCTCCCCGCGGGCCTTCACCGCCAGGTAAGGGTATTCAGGGTGTAGCGCCAAAGCCAGGTTGGCCGGTAGAGTCCAGGGCGTGGTGGTCCAGATGACCATGGATACCTTTTCACCGGCCAGCCCGGGTATCTCCCCAGTAGCAGGAAATTTTACATATATAGAGGGAGAGTCAATTTCCGAATACTCCACCTCAGCCTCAGCCAAAGCCGTTTGACAGCGGGCACACCAGTGCACCGGCTTCTTGGCCCGATAAAGGTGGCCAGCATCCACGAACCGGCCAAATTCCCTCAATATCGCCGCCTCGTACTGATGGTCCATGGTAAGGTAGGGTGCCTCCCAATGGCCGAATACGCCAAGCCTCTTGAACTCCTCCCGCTGAATGGATATGAAACGCTCAGCATACTGGCGGCAGAGTTTCCTGATCTCTGTCTTGCTCAACCTAAACCGCTTACCCCTGAGCTCCTTCTCCACCTGATGCTCGATGGGCAGCCCGTGACAATCCCAGCCGGGTACGAAGGGACAAAGATAACCGGCCATGGTCTTGGACTTTATAATGAAATCTTTAAGAATTTTATTCAGGGCCGTGCCCAGGTGAATATGCCCGTTGGCGTAAGGCGGCCCATCATGAAGAATAAACCTGGGCTGACCCGCCCGGCTTTGCTGGATATTGTGATATATGCCCTGCTCCTCCCAAATCCTAAGCGAATCCGGTTCCCGGGAAACCAGATTCGCCCTCATGGGAAAGGAAGTGCGCGGCAAGTTCAACGTCTCTCGGTAATCCATGAGCAACTCCACGGCCAAAATCCTCTTAATAATTATCATAAGGCTAACCAAAGTCAAGCCGCAACAGGCTTGTTTCCTTTGTGGGGGTAACCATTTGTAAAGGGTTACCCCCCACACCCCCCTCCCAAACTTGGGGCCAGGTTTTGATTGGCCAAGGAGTGCCAATCAAGCACATAACTCAAAATTTAGGAAAGGGGTCTGGGAAAGAACCCTTTTTAAAGGATTTTCCCCAGAGAAGGTTTCCCCCACATTTTCCCGCCTTAATCGGTTCACCT
>JAZFTZ010000065.1:0-11087 GCA_036446955.1 Thermodesulfobacteriota bacterium | reverse complement strand
GCAATCCAGGGTGGCATCGCCCACCATCAAAGGCTTTCCAGGAAGGGAGAAGTCAAAACATGAACTCGGCCAAACGAAACATGTCCAAGTATAGGATAGTTTTTCTTTCGCTGGTATTTTCGGCATTAACTCTATCCTGTTCGGCTCTAAACAGTCAGCAGTTGCCTTTAGATACCATCAAACTGCCGCCGGGATTTGAGATTGATATATATGCCCGAGGTCTGCCCAATGCCCGCTCGATGGTCTTAAGCCCCAACGGCACGCTCTTTGTCGGCACCCGTAAGTTGGGCAATGTCTATGCCGTCATTGACCGGGACAAGGACAACAAGGCGGATGAGGTTATCACCATAGCCAAGGGCCTGAATATGCCCAACGGGGTGGCCTTCCGGGCCGGCGCGCTCTATGTGGCCGAGGTGAACCGGGTGCTGCGCTACGATGATATCGAAGCCCGCCTCAAGGACCCGCCCGACCCGGTGGTGGTCAATGACGGTTTCCCCCGGAAGCGGCGTCATGGCTGGAAGTTCATCCGCTTTGGCCCGGATGGCATGCTTTATGTGCCGGTGGGTGTCCCCTGTAATGTCTGCGAGGAGGATGACAAGCGCTACGGCTCGATAATGCGGATGAGGCCTGATGGCAGCGGCTTGGAGATATTCGCCCGCGGCGTACGCAACAGCGTCGGGTTTGACTGGCACCCGGGAACCAACGAGCTCTGGTTCACCGATAACGGTCGCGACTGGCTGGGGGATGACCTGCCCCCGGATGAGCTGAACCACGCGCCAAACGCGGGGCTGCACTTCGGCTTCCCTTACTGTCATGGAAAAGAGATCCCTGATCCCAGCTTTGGCAGCAAGCGAGGCTGCCGGGAGTTTACTCCACCGGCGATGGAGCTGGGCCCGCATGTGGCCGCGCTGGGCATGCGCTTTTATACCGGCGCGATGTTCCCCAGCCAGTACCGAAACCAGATTTTCATCGCCGAGCACGGCTCCTGGAACCGGAGCACGCGCATCGGTTATCGGGTTACGCTGGTGCGCCTGAAAAACAACCGGGCGGTGAAATATGAGGTCTTTGCCGAAGGATGGCTCCAGGGCAGAAAAGCCTGGGGTCGTCCGGTAGATATACTCGTCATGCCTGATGGCGCGCTGCTGCTCTCCGATGATAGCGCGGGCGCGATTTACCGAATAAGCTATAAGAAATAAGGGGAAGATCTTTTCCTGAGGAAAACCCTTTGATGTCGGGGCCCCCGAGAAGCGAAGCTTCTTGGGGTGAGAGTAGAGTTCTTCCCCAGACCCCTTTCCCAAATTTTAGGCGAGGCCTTTCCCGGCATTGTCGAGCCAACAAACGGCTCGTAAGAGCCTGGCATGGTTTTAGTTGTCTCCCCCCGATAATAATCGGGGGAGAGACAATTAAAACGATCTCAAACACTCACCAACGCTGCTGCTTGGCCAGATCAACACCACGACAAGCCTCGCTTAAAGTTTAGGAGGGGGGGACCATTTTCAAAGGGGTCCCCGCGCGCAGTTCCCCACCGCCCATCCCTCTGGGAAGTGTCACTGTGTTTGATAACCGCATATGCGATTCGTAAATTAAGCTTGACATGACCTTTAAAGTGCACAGTTATAAATTAATATAACATCTGAGCGTTAGCAATTCCGATAAACAACGTTTTTAGTCAAGAAAATTTGCGGCCGCATTCTTTAGGTAGTCAGGGTGAAGAGGTTTTTACCTCTTATTGTTATATTAGTTTTGATTGCCCTTGCCGGGGGCGGCTACTTCCTACTGTTCGTGGCCAATCAGGCCCCGGAACAGCCGATCGCATTCAGCCACCAGCTGCATGCCGGCACCAACCAGATCGATTGCGCGTTCTGCCACCGTTACGCCCGCCGCTCCACAGTGGCGGGCATGCCCAGCGTGGAAAGCTGCAAAGGGTGCCACATAATAATTGCTGCCCAACGCCCCGAGGTTCAGAAGTTGATGTCCTTCTGGAATCAACAAAAACCGATACCCTGGGTAAAGGTCTATGACCTGCCCGATCATGTCTATTTCAGCCACAAGCGCCATCTGTTGGCTGACATTGAGTGCCGGACCTGTCACGGTGATGTTGCCGGCATGGATCAGGTGCGGCTGGCGGTTGATTTGAAAATGGGCTGGTGTTTAAACTGCCACCGCCAGAGAGAAGCCGGGACCGACTGCTGGACCTGCCACAATTGAGGAGATATGAATGAACCGCCGGCAGTTCTTATACTTGCTTAGCGGCCTGCCTTTAATCGGCCCGTTGTTTAGGATTAAAGGGCTGTTCAAATATCCCGAACATGTTATCTCGCCGGTTTTCACCCCTGAGAATTATGTGCCGGGAATAGCCTCCTGGTATCCGACCGTGTGTCAACAGTGCCCGGCCGGCTGCGGCATCCTGGTAAAGGTAAGGGAGGGCCGGGCCAAGAAGATAGAGGGAAACCCGGACTACCCGGTAAATATGGGCAAGACCTGCGCCCGGGGGCAGGCCGGCCTTCAGCTGCTTTACAATCCGGACCGTGTACAAGGGCCGATGAAACTTGTCGGGCCGCGCGGGAGGGGTCAATATCAACCGCTGGACTGGGATGAGGCCTTAAACCTGGTGGCCGACCGGCTGAAGAGATTGCAAAGCCGGAATCAGCCGGACAGGTTTATCTTTCTTACCAATCTCCTGCGCGGGCATGAGCAGACCTTAGTGACCAGCTTTATGCAAGCCTTTGGCCTCTCCTCATCATTTCCGCTACGATTATCTTGATTATGAGACACTGAGCGCGGCCAACAGCTTGAGCTTCGGCTATCCGGCCGTACCTGATTATGATATGGCCAATACCAACTATTTGATCTCCTTCGGCGCGGATTTCCTGGAGACCTGGATATCACCGGTGCGCTATGGCGTAAGCTTCGGCCAGTTTCGCCAGGGGCGGCCGGGAAAAAGAGGCAGATTTGTTCAAATAGAGCCGCGGCTTTCCATGACCGGCGCCAATGCGGATGAATGGGTGCCGATAAGGCCGGGTAGGGAGGGCCTGCTGGCCTTGGGTATGGCCCGAGTCATCTTGGCTGACTCGCCGGGGCTGAGAAAGAGCGAGGCAAAACCCTGGGAAGAAGCGCTGGAGAGATATGATCTCCAATTTGTATCCCAAGCCACCGATGTCCCCGCGGAAACCATATCCCGGCTAGCCAGGGAATTTATTGAAAACCGGCCCAGCCTGGCTATCGCCGGTGGCTCGGCCGCGGGCCACACCAACGGGGTCGCCAATCTGGTGGCCATAAACGGGTTGAACCTTATCGCCGGAAGTGTCGGCACCCCAGGGGGAATACTGTTCGGCCCCACCCCCCCGATGCTGAAACAGGCTAAAGCAAGTAAGGATAACTCCGGCTTTTCAGGCCTGGCTCGAGCGGCCGGTCTGCTGGAGGCAGGCCAGGTGGACACCCTGTTTCTTCACCGCACCAACCCGGCCTTTAGTGCACCGGGGGGCCTTAAATTCGCGGATAAGCTAAAGAAGGCATCCTTCATCGTCAGCTACTCCAGTTTCTTGGACGAATCGACTATGCTGGCTGACCTGATATTGCCTGACCATATATATCTGGAACGTTGGGGAGACGATCTGGCACCGGCAGTAACAACCAAGGTAGCTGGCTTAATCCAGCCGGCGGTCGAGCCTTTTTACAACACCAGACCCACTGCCGATCTGCTGGTCGCGCTGGCCAAAATAATGGGTGGCAAGATGTCTGCGGCGCTTCCTTGGGGAAGCTTTCTGGATTATTTGAAGAGTTCCTGGCAGGAGACTTACGTTAAAGAAGGAAACCGGCCTGAGGATTTTGATCTCGCCTGGAGCGATATGCTGAAAAGGGGCGGCCAGTGGACGGAAAACAAGGTACAGGCCCAGACCTTAAAGGCCGCGGATACTATCTCATCGCAGCTGACCTACAAAGAGCCCCACTTTGCTGACGACGAAAAAGAATATCCCTTCTACCTGCATCTTTACCCAACGCTTGCCCTCTCCGAGGGCCGGGGGGCCAACCAGCCCTGGATGCAGGAGCTGCCCGATCCGATGACCGGGGTGGTTTGGGGATCCTGGGTGGAGATAAGTCCGGCCGCGGCCGACAAACTGGATATAACCGAGGGGGACCTGGTCTGGGTGGAATCAGGCCGGGGGAAAATAAAGCTGCCCGCGCATATATACCCGGCTATCCGGCCCGATCTTATTGCAATCCCCTTGGGCCAAGGCCATACCTATTATGGCCGCTATGCTAAAGATAGAGGGGTCAACCCCATGGCTATCGTTGCCGATATCAGCCAGGAACAATCGGGCGCGCTGGCCTGGGGAGCCACCCGGGTTAAAGTCTACAAGGCGAAAGGAAAGGGCCGGCTGGTCTCCCTGGCCGGGACACCGCGGGAAATAGCAGGGATTGAGATTGTGCGCTGAGGGAGGAATTTTATGGCCTACAAATGGGGCATGGTGATAGATTTGGACCGTTGCACCGGCTGCCAGGCCTGTGTTACCGCATGCTACGCGGAGAACAACGTGCCGGTGGTGGGGGAGAAGGGCTGTTTCGAGGGCCGCGAGCACCAATGGATAAGGGTAGAAAATACTGGGTGGGCGAGTATCCCGACATAAAGGCCAAGTTTATCCCCATCCTCTGTCAGCAGTGCGCCAACGCGCCCTGTGAGCCGGTCTGTCCGGTTTACGCCACCTATCACAACCCGGAGGGGCTTAATACCCAGATTTATAACCGCTGCGTGGGGACCAGGTACTGCGCCAACAACTGCCCGTACAAGGTGAGATATTTCAACTGGTTTGACCCCTCCTGGCCCCGGCCGCTGGAAAACCAGTTGAACCCTGAAGTCACCGTGCGCAGTCGGGGGGTGATGGAAAAATGCACCTTTTGCATCCAGCGTATTCGTCAAGCCAAGGATAAGGCCAAGGACGAGAAGAGGAAAATCAGAGACGGGGAGATCCAGCCTGCCTGTGTGCAGGCCTGCCCTCCTGACGCCCTGGTCTTCGGAGACCTGAATGACCCGGCCAGCCGAGTAGTCCGGCTTGCCAAAAGCGAGCGCCACTACCGGCTGCTGGAAAAGTTGGGCACCGAACCGGCAGTCATTTACCTTTCTGAGGTGGGAAGCGATGCCAGCCAATCAAGATTTCATTCCCGAGACAAAGATAAACCGTGACCTGTTGCGTCCGGTTATTGAAACCACCGGCAGGTTTTATCTGACTGTGGCCATCCTTGGCCTGGTGGTGCTGAACGGACTGGTCGCGTTTATGTACCAAATGGCCACCGGTATGGGGGTGGCCGGCCTCAATCGCCCGGTGTTCTGGGGGCTGTATATCACCAATTTCGTCTTCTGGGTGGGAATAAGCCATGCCGGCACGTTGCTTTCCGCCATATTGAGGATAACTAATGCCCAGTGGCGCCGGCCGATGACCCGGGCCGCGGAGGCATTGACCGTATTCGCGCTCATGATCGCCGGCTTGTTCCCCTTGGTACATTTGGGCCGCACCTGGACCTTCTACTTTTTGATACCCTATCCCAGCCAGCGTGGTATCTGGCCTAACTTTCGCTCCCCGCTCCTTTGGGATGCGATCGCAATTTTCACCTACTACGTGGGCAGTATCCTCTTCCTCTACATATCCATGGTGCCCGATCTGGGCTTGGCCCGGGACAGGGTCGGCGGCTGGCGAAAAGAGATATATCGAGTTTTATCTCTGGGGTGGAGGGGAACGGCCAGGGAATGGCACCGGGTGAAGCGGGCAGGCACTATCATGGCCATGCTCATCGTGCCGGTATTCGTCTCGGTGCATACCATCGTCTCCTGGGATTTCGGGATGACCCTGGTGCCGGGTTGGCACAGCACCATCTTTGGGCCTTACTTTGTCATCGGCGCCATCCTTTCCGGCGTGGCCGCGGTGATAACCTTGATGATCATCCTGCGCTGGGCACTAGGACTGAAGGAATATCTCACTCTTACCCAGTTCGACAATCTGGGAAAGATATTGGGCGCGGTATCGCTGGCTTGGTTCTATTTCTTCTTCGCGGAGTTCCTGACCATCTGGTATGGGCAAGTGCCTGAAGAGATGGCCGTCATCCGCCACCGAACGTTCGGCCAGTACGCGTTAGCCTTTTGGGTGGTCTTATTCTGTAACTTTCTGATCCCCTTGCCTGCCCTTATCTTCAAAAGAGTGCGCACCAGCATCCCGGCGATGCTCGTGCTAACCATTGTCATAAATGTGGGTATGTTCCTGGAGCGTTATTTAATCATCGTGCCGTCCTTGGCCCGGCAACGTTTTCCCGCGGCCTGGGGCTCCTATTTTCCCTCCTGGGTGGAGATATCTATCATGGCCGGCGCGTTTTGCGGCTTTGCCTTGATGTATGTGATATTCGCCAAGATTTTCCCTATTATTCCCATCTGGGAGGTTAAGGAAGGTCAACATATTCAAAGGTCAACTTAGCCAAGCGGGTCGCTGCCTAAGGAGGTGGTCGTGGTTACGATTATGGGAATTTTCCAACAACTGGATAATGTTGTCAGGACCCAAAGAGGGCTGATGGAAGCGGGGTTCAGTAGCGAAGATTTGTCTACCCTCTCCTCCGTGCCTTTGGCTGAAGATACCGTCCTCACCGGGGGAGCCAGCACCCGGCTTCCCTGGATAGCATTTTTCGGTGGCATCATCGGTATCATTATCGGCCTTTCTCTGGCCGCGGGCACCGCCTGGCTCTACCCTTTGCCCACCGGAGGCAAACCGGTCATCTCACTGCCTCCCATAGGCATCATAACTTACGAGGTAATGATGCTGGGCGCGCTGGTGGCAACCTTTTTCGGCGCCCTGTTTGAGATGCGGCTGCCACAATTCAAGAAAAAGGCTTTCAGCCCAGGCGTTTACGATGGCAAGATCGCGCTGCTGGTTCGCTGCCGTTCAGAGGAAGAGGCGGAGAAGGGGGAGCGCATATTGAGCCAGGCAGATGCGGCTGAAATCGAACGGTACCCGGGAGATTGCCTATGAGTCGGGAGGTCTTTTATCTGCTTCTCTTCTCTTTTCTTATACTGGCCGCCTGTTCCGGGGATATGAACGAACAAGAATCGTTCAAGGCCCAGGAAGCCCCCCTTAGGCAAGCTCCGGCCAACTCCATCCCGCTGACCGGTAAGGAGAGGACCTACCCGCGCGGCCAGGCAAAAGGGCTGGTCAATCCAGAGCCGGTAAACCCAGCCTCGGTGAAAACCGGCCGCAAGCTTTTTCAAACCAACTGCTCTATTTGCCACGGGAAAGCAGGCCGCGGCGATGGCCCGGTAGGGCTGAAATTTGTACCCCGGCCGGCTGATCTCACCAGTGACCGGGTGCAAGCCAGAGCCGAGGGGGAGCTGTTTCTTACCATAACCCATGGCATCTCAACCATGCCCGGTTTCCAAAGGGAACTGTCCAACCAGGAACGATGGCAGCTGGTTAACTTCATCAGAAATTTGAAGCCGGGCAATGAATCCAGGCCACCTCCGCCTAAGTCTTGATACAGAGGGCAAGAGATTCGGTCGCGGCTATCCGACTATTGCTAGCCAGCCGATACCATTTCCACCAGCCGGGTAAGCTTGGACCGTATCAGCCTCCCATGCCAGTCGAAAGAGGCCAACTTGCATATCCGGGTCATTATCCAATCACAGGCGGCCAGAGCAAACTGCAATTCATAAGACCGGTCTGAAAACCGGTGGGCAATCTTTCTAAGCCGATAACCCGCGGCCAGTTCACCCCCCAGAACCTCTCTCCAGGCGATATCATATCCTTGCAGATAAGCAGCGGAAAAATCATTCCGCCTAAACGCACCGACTATGGTCTCGGCAGCCAGTTTTGCTCCTATAAGCCCGTAATAAACGCCGCTGGCGGTAGTGGTCTAGACCTGGCCGGCGGCCTCGCCAACGACTAAAAATCGGTGAGAGAAGCTTTTCGGAATCGGGCCCAAGGGCAGCGGTTTGCGCCCCAGGATAAATCGGCCGCCCTTTAACCGAGAAGCGATAGCCGGGCGTTGAAGGAAACGGCCAAAATAGGTGTCCGCGTTTATTCTGGCAGTCATCCCCACCTTAGCCGCCCCATTTCCTAAAGGAGCGACCCAGGCGAAGGAGCCTGGAGCTACCGTCTCTCCCAGATAGACTTCGGCCAACTCCTCCGCATCTATATCCATATTCCCCATCGCCTGTATCCCTTCCATATAATTTGCCGGAGGAGTCAAACCCAGCTTAGCGGTCAAATCAGAGCCGTAACCGGTCGCCAGGACGGCCATGCCAGCCCGCACTTCTCTCCTAACCCCACAGCGGTAGTAACCGACGTATCCCACCGGCTTCCTGTTTGATATCGGCGACCAGGCTAGCCAGGCTTAAGCGCGCACCCCGCTTCAGGGCTGACGAGGCCAGCGCCTGGTCGAACCCGGCTCTATCCACCATAAAAGCCAGTACCGGGCCCGGGCAATACAACAACGATTTACCCGAGGGTGATATAAATTTGATGGCCCGAAAATGATTGATGATGTTCTCCCGAGGCAAATCGAACTTATCAAAAGCCTCCACTCCTATTACCCCGGTACAAACTACTCCGGCACCACTGCCCGTTTCCTCTCCAGGATCAGCACCTTGAGCCCTTCCTCGGCCAGCAGACGGGCGGTATAGCATCCCACCGGACCAGCACCAGTAACTACCACATCATAATGACCTGATCCTGTCTTCCTCATGATTTATCTGCCCCTCGTTGATCTCTAGATAGAATCTAAACGTCAATTATCTGAGGGGTTGGCTCCTCCCCCCAAAGCTTACCTGCCCTGGGCGTCTTAATCCTTAGGTCGGCAAATGGGTAGATAGGATCTTGGCTGGGAATACGGCACTATCCTTAATGAAGTCGGCCAACTCCGGTACGATATATTCCTTGGCTTATCCATTAAATGGATGATATTTTGGGACGAAGCAAGCTTCATCGGCAACTAAGTTCGCCCAGATGAGCACTGAAATGCCCACCGCCTGTCATCGAATCTTTTTCCCTCTACACCCTCCCGATCCCGTAGTAAGTGAAACCCATGCCCCTCAATTTCCCGGGGTTATATATATTGCGGCCATCGAAGATGACCGGCGATTTCATCCTATCCTTGATCCTTTCAAAATCAGGGTATTTGAACTCACTCCATTCGGTAACCAAGGCCAGCGCCTCGGCACCCTCCACCGCCTGGTAGCAGTCTCCAAAATAGTTCACCCCGGCCGGGAGTATCTGGCTGGCCCCCTTATTGGCCACCGGGTCATGGGCCTGGATATGTGCCCCCTTTTCGATTAATTTATCAATCAGGGCTATCGCTGGGGACTCCCGCAGGTCGTCAGTTCCGGGCTTGAAGGAAAGGCCCCAAACCGCGATCTTCCTCCCGGCCAAGCAATTATCGAAGTGCTCACAGATTTTGTTGAAAAGGACTCTTTTCTGGCGCTCATTGACCCTGTCTACCGAGGTTAATATATCCAGGGCTGCGCCCTGGTCTTCAGCCAGGCTAATCAGCGCCTTCACGTCCTTAGGAAGGCAGGAGCCGCCGTAACCAACCCCAGGAAAGAGGAAGCTGGAGCCAATCCTTTTGTCTGCGCCTATTGCCCTGCGGACATTCTCCACATTCGCGCCCAACTTTTCGCACAGGCCGGCTATCTCGTTCATGAAGGATATCCTGGTCGCCAGCATAGCATTGGCCGCGTACTTGACCATCTCCGCGCTCTCCGGGTCCATCACCAGGATCGGATTCCCCGTCCTGACAAAGGGCGCGTATATCTCCTTCAATATCTCGGCCGCCTGGCGATCATCGGTTCCCAAGATTATACGATCGGGTTTCATGAAATCCTGGACGGCATTACCCTCTTTCAAGAACTCGGGATTAGAGACCACGGAAAAGTCGTGCTCGGTCAACTCAGCCAGGACCGCCTGAACCTGGCAAGCCGTGCCCACGGGGACGGTGCTTTTTATGATTATAACCTTGTACTCATTTATCGCCTCTCCTATTTCCTGTATCACCTGCTGAACCGCGCTCATGTCCACCCGACCCCGGTCAGCCAAAGGTGTCCCGACCGCGATGAAGACCAGAAAGGACTCTTGAACGATTTTCTTAAGCTCGGTGGAAAAAGATAACCGTCCTTCTCGGATGTTCCTCTCCATGAACTCTTTAAGCCCGGGCTCGTAAATGGGCACCTGCCCCTTGTTGAGCAAGTCTATCTTCGCATGGTCGTTGTCAACGCCAACCAGCTCATGACCTGAGTCGGCCAGGCAGACCCCCACAACCAACCCCACGTATCCCACACCCACCACTGCAATTCTCAACTTTCCCTCCCGTCAGCTAAATTGAAGGCATTTCTTCCAGGCCACTTATAGAAGCTCCCTCACTGTATCCGGGTCGCTGGCCTCGGCGTAAGTCCTCAATACCGGCTCGGTGCCCGAAGGTCTTATCAGCAACCAGCTCCCATCCTGAAAAAAATATTTTAACCCATCTACCCGGATCAGTCTACCAACATTGAACCGGCAGTCGGGCAGCTCGGGATATTCGAACAATAACGTCCTCATCCTCATCTAGATCGCCGGGGGGAAGGGTCAGGTCTTTTCGCTGGTAATGATGGGCCCTCAATCTATCCTGTAACCCTGCCACCAGGGAGGAGAGAGGCCGGCCAGTCAGTGCCAACATCTCCAAGCAACCAGTGCAGCGGCAATGCCGTCTCGATCCGGCAGGTGTCTTTTAAACCCTATCCCACCGCTTTCCCCCCCCGACAACAACACCATTGGAGAGCATCTTCCTGCTTATATGCTTGAAGCCCACCGGGGTTTCATACAGCTTGACCCCGGCCTGTTGACAGAGCAGGTCGGTCATCCGGGTAGAGGAAATGGTCTTAGCCACCGCGCCGTTGATCTCTCTGCTGAAAAGCAGATGCTGAAGAAGGAGGCCAAAAACCTCCTGGGAACTCACGTACTGGCCGGTTTCGGTCACCAACGCTAGCCGGCCCCGTCACCATCAAAGGCCACCCCCAGGTCAGCCTCCCCCTTTTTCATCTCCTCGAGCATAGAAGACAGGTCCTCCCGAACCGGCTCCGG
>JAZFTZ010000064.1:0-3812 GCA_036446955.1 Thermodesulfobacteriota bacterium | reverse complement strand
CCAACTCCGCCTCCAGGTCGTCCCGGACCATTCTTAACAGGTTACCACCCCTTTTGTAGGGCGAGGGTTGGTATACGGGAATACCACCTAAGTAAACTATCCGCTCAGCTAAATCCTCTGCATGTATCATCTCCTTTATCGCGATCTTGCGGAATAGCTCCACCAGCGCGGGGCTGACTAATTCTTGCGCTTCGAAATAATGACTCATGTACTGGGTGATAGCCATCAACTCGTCAGCTCTTTTCTCAAAGAGCTTCTATCACGGCTCCCTTGCCCATATCTTCCTCCTCTTTCCTCTGCCCGGCGCTGATTACAAAAAGTGGCACGCCCGCTGAACAAGCAGAGCAAGATCAAGCTGAGACCCTAACCTTTGGGCGATTTCCTCCCCGGTAAACCTTTGGCCTTCCCGGAAAAGCAGCCTGAGAAAATCTCCGGCTTCAGGACAGCGGAACCAATCCTGGTCGTAATTATCCCTCAAATAATAATAAAGAGCTGCCTCCAACATCCAGGCGCGCAAATATCTAGCCGTATAAAAGTGAGGGTCAATATCATAAAGATAGCTTTCCTTTGGATAGGTCACTAATGTCGCTTCAGTCAAAATATCTTGATAAAGTATATCCTTGCCTTTCAGCTCAACATTAGAACGAAGCTCTCGCTCATAGATAAGTTTGCCAAAATAGCGTCTCAATAAGCAGAGCTGGCCGAGTTGAAAGAACCTGACCATGTCTGGCTGGGCTTTTGTCTTAAAACCGATAGCCAGTCCCACTGGTTCCAACATGATGTGATCAAACACGAAGGCAAAGGCCTCGGTTACCGATGCATCCCCCAGCCTTCTGAACTCCACCGGCAATTCCTCATCCAGGTAAGCGTAATGGAGTGCATGACCCAACTCATGCAAGAAGTCGCGATAAAACTGGTAACCCCCCGTCGGCAGAACGGTCAAATAAATCTCGCCCGGCACTCTGACCGGGGCGCAAAAAGCCCGAGCTGTCTTTAAGGGCCGGGGCTCCAAATCAAAATGTATCCGGCCCTCGCCGGTTAAAGAAAAGCCCATTTGAGATACAAAATTCTCCACCCTGGGCAAAAGGTCGTGCTTATGGAAGAACTGGTCAAACTCTTGGCTCCGAAATAAAAAATCCAGGTCGTGCTTTTTCGCCTGGCCCAGTTTCAGCTGCAGTCTCTTTCCCAAGAACCAGCTCAGATTTTCTCGGTATATGTCGGCCGTTTGCTCCAGAAATTTCTTTGCTGCTTGCCGAAGCTCCTCAAGGTCAACGGGGGACATGGACTCAATCGCCGAAGGATAAGATGGAAAACCCAAACAACCGGCGCCTTCCGCGAAACGGTCTTCTCGCTCGGCAAACAATGACTCTAAACGGGCCATTACCGCCAGTTGCTCCCGGGCCAAATCTTCTCGGTAATGGCGGTTAGCCTGGTCTCTCAGCTTAACGAAAGAGAGCCGAAAGGGTATCCTCCCCTGGACTGGGTCAACCACAGTAGCCCTGGCTTCCTCGTTTAATATTCTTTCTTCCAGATCACGCCCCTGATAATCGAGATAGCCCAGGCCGGCAAACTCCCTCAGAAATCGCCGACTCTTACTTTTCTCCCCTTCCTGTTCACCCTCCCAAGGCTGGGAGAGCCTCATAAAGCTGTCAAGGTCAAACAGGTCCGAGTAGCGGTCATAAATGTGCCCCACCTTTGCCTCGTCCTTCAGCCCGGCCTGGGCCTGATAGAGTTCGTAGGTAAGCTCAGTTAGAAAGGAATCGACCCTATCTCTGGACCGTTCTATCTCCACCTTGACTGCCCCAATGCCAACGTATGATGCGATCTGCAATTACTGCATTTATTTTGGCATAGGGCATCGGCAGCTTACAAGAGCAACATCGAGAAAGTCGGCAGAAATTTGTCCTTTTTTCTGATAGCGTTAACAGCTGTTGTTAACTTTAAGGAGAGCGCTCCAAAAAGGGCTTTTCCCTGAGAAAAAACATGAGACCTTCCCGGGGGACGAGGCCGCGGGCCCCTACCCCTGGACCCCCTAACCCAAAGTTTGGGAAGGGGGCGTGGGGGAGAACCCTTCACAAACTGTCTCCCCCACTGAGACAGGCAGAAATTTTTTGCTTGACATTAATAATAAAGGTTCTTTAATAAGAGCTTATTATAACAGGTTCACTATAACGCCAATTCGGACTCATACCAAAAGGAGGGTATTACCGTGAGAAAAAAGGTTAGTTACGGCAGTCTCATTGGCATCCTGGTTTTTGTATTTCTAATCGGTACCTCACAAGCCGTGGAGAAGATGAAAATAGGCTCCTCCACCAAGACCAGTCCCTGGTACTACTTGCCCATACTTGCCGCTCAGGACGCAGGCTTTTGGAAGGAAAATGGAATTAAGGCGGAATGGGTTTCTTTTCGTAGTGGCGGGTCCTCTATTCGGGCTATGGCCGCGGGCGCAGTAAACATCCTGTTTACCTCTGCCACCACAGCCTTCCGGGGGCGGTCTCGGGAAGTGCCGCTCATCATAATCGCTCAACTTCGTTCCCAGAACGACTTCTCCGTTTATGTACCGACCGCCAGCCACCGCAAGAAGCCAGCTGATCTGAAGGGAGCTAAGATAGGGGTTTCCCGGAAGGGGGGCTCTGAACATGCCTACGGTCTGGCTGTATCTCGGGCGCTGGGTGTGGGCAATGAGGTCACGTTCGTCTCCACCGGCGGCATAGTGTCAAGCATAGCCAGCATGAAGACCGGAGCCATTGATGCCGTGGTCCTTACTCCAAACAATATGCTTCCATTGTTGGCCGCCGGCGAGGTACGTATCCTTTTAAACGTGGTCGATTACACTGCCAAACCATGGGTTCACACCGTAGTGGTGGCCCGCATTCCCTTTGTTAAGGAAAAGCCCGATACCGTAAGAAGAGCAACTAAGGCCTTTCTCAAAGGTGTTGATTACACCATGGATAACCCGGTCTGGGCCAAGGCAAAGATGAAGGGCATCGGAGGCTACGACGCTAAGAGCCTGGAATTCATGTTTACCCGGCTCAAACTGGTAAGAGGAGGAAAGATCAGCCGCAAGGGCTTAACAAACGTGAGAAATTTTCTAATAACCTATGGAATATTTGGCAAAAAAAGGCCACCAACCTTAGATGAGATATACACAACCAAGTTTCTGCAGTGATAGATTTTAGTCTTACTAGCAGCTCGTATTAGCAAAAAAGAGAACGGTAGGAGAGCCGGGGGCGAGGGAAATTAGTGCGCCCAATGAGCGCATCGTTTCCAGCTCCCATAACTTTGATTTTGACTCACACCAAAGAGGAGCTAGACCATGAGAAGAAAGATTAGTTATGGCTGTCTCATTGGCTCCCTGGTTTTCGTGCTCCTAATTGGGGTCTCTCCCGCCGCGGAGAAGCTGAAAGTAGCCACCTCGACGAAGACCAGCCCCTGGACTTACCTGCCCATATTCGCCGCCCAGGAAAAAGGATTCTGGCAAGAAAATGGAATCGACGCACAGTGGGTGCCCTTTCGCAGTGGCGGGGCCTCTATTCGGGCCATGGCCGCGGGAGCGATAAACGTCCTGTTAAGCTCTTCGGTCTCCGCTTTCCGGGGTCGATCCCGGGGGGTGCCGCTAATTTTCGTGGCTCAAATTCGTTCCCGAAACGACTTCTCGGTTTATGTACGCGGGGACAGCCCCAGAAAGAGGCCAAGTGATCTGAAGGGAAGCAAGATAGGGGTCTCCCGGAAAGGAGGCTCTGAACATGCCTACGCTCGCAGTGTGACCCGGGCATTGGGTTTGGAAAAGGAGGTGGGGTTCGTCTCCACCG